>CAJQPV010000047.1 GCA_905480305.1 uncultured Gammaproteobacteria bacterium
AGACAAGCTTTTCGGCCAGGCAATGGCTAATGGTGCCCTTGCCTGAACCACTGGGACCATCGACGGTAATGACCGGGGCGTCGACGCCGGCCAGGCTTCTGGAAGCGCACATATGTATCAACCTGTTCGGATTGCGAGCCCCATGCGGTGCGCCTGATCGACGAACCCAGGGAACGATGTATTTACGTTTGCACAGTCTGTAATTTCGATATCGGCATTCGCACGCAACGCCGCCATGGAAAAGGCCATCGCAATACGGTGATCACCATGACTGTCGACACAACCGCCGCCAATCTTGCCACCTTCTATCACCATGCCTTCGGCGGTCGGCTGTGCATCAACACCCAGCGCCTGCAGACCGTCCGCCATTACCTGTATGCGGTCACTTTCCTTGACGCGCAATTCCGCTGCACCAGTCAGCACCGTGCGCCCCTGCGCACAGGCGGCGGCGACAAAAACCACCGGAAATTCATCAATGGCAAGCGGTACCAGCTCCGGCGGTATGTCTATGCCACGCAGTTGTGCCGACCTGACAAGCAAATCCGCAACCGGTTCACTACCCACGTCACGTTCATTCAGAAGAGTGATATCGGCACCCATGCGCTGCAGAATGTTAATAATGCCGGTGCGTGTCGGATTCATGCCGACATGCTCCAGCACCAGCTCCGAACCCGGCGCAATGGAAGCCCCAACCAGAAAAAATGCAGCTGATGAAATATCAGCCGGTATATCAATGGCAATGCCGCGCAGTGTGCCACCACCCTGCAGACAAACTCGGTCAGCTTGACGTTGCAGCGAATAACCCATGCCGGAGAGCATGCGCTCGGTGTGATCACGGGTCGGTGCCGGCTCGGAAACGCAGGTAGTGCCACTGGCATATAACCCGGCCAACAGCAGGCTGGATTTCACCTGGGCACTGGCAACCGGCATGACATAGTCGATACCGGACAACTGCCGACCGCCCTGTACCTGCAGTGGCGCCGTGCCGCCTGTAGTGGCCTCAATTGCTGCACCCATGGACATCAGCGGTTCAACCACCCGATTCATTGGACGACCGGAGAGCGAGACATCACCGGTCAGCGTTGTATTAAAGCTCTGGCCGGACAACAGGCCCGACATCAAACGCATGGAAGTCCCGGAATTGCCCAAATACAAATTATCAGCGGGCGCTTGCAAACCGTGCAAGCCAACACCCTGAATTTTCACCTTGCCCGCATCCGGACCTTCAATCTGCACTCCCATGGCACGAAACGCAGAGAGGGTGGCGAGACTGTCCTCCCCTTCCAGAAATCCGCTAACCTCGGTAACGCCCTGCGCCAGCGAGCCCAGCATAATGGAACGATGGGAAATCGACTTGTCACCCGGCACACGCAAGCGTCCGGTAAGTGCGCCACCCGGTTGCACATTAAAACGCAGATCAATGCTCCCTGACATCAGTGCATAGCCGACGGTTTAATCGCGCGCATGTGCAAACGACACACAACGCCCGGCACACCCGACATATTATTCTTCAACATAACGATCCCGTGCCGCCTTGGCTGAGCTAAAAATATCCAGTAATTGCTGACCATCACGGTTTTCTATCGCCTTGGTCAGCTCCTGCAAATCGGTTACAAAGTGTTCAATCATCAGCTGGATGGCATCACCATTGGCGAGACAGATATCACGCCACATCAGCGGGTCACTTGATGCGATCCTGGTAAAATCACGAAATCCGCCAGCTGCATATTCAAACACCTCACCATCGTCGCTCAACCTGGCAAGGCTCTCTACCAGTGCATAGGCCAGCACGTGCGGCAAATGACTGGTCGCTGCCAGTACGGCATCGTGATGCACCGGGTCCATTTCAGTTACCCTGGCACCGGCCGCTTCCCACATATCCCGCACCTGGTCCAGCGCATGGCGGTCAGTCTCCGGCAACGGCGTCAGAATGACACGACGCCCCCGATAAAGACCGGCAAAAGACGCCTCAACTCCACTTTGCTCGGTGCCGGCAATCGGGTGCCCCGGTACGAAAGATGCCGGCAAGCCAGCAAAGGCCTGTCTCGCTGCATCAATCACACTGCCCTTGGCACTGCCCGCGTCGGTCAGCACTGCATGCTCGTCAAGATGCCCGTTGATCGCCTCAAAGACTGCTGCCATGGCACCCAGCGGTACGGATACCAGCACTATGTCCGCACCGCTGACGGCCTTGCCGATATCCGTTTCATAACGGTCGATAACACCGAGATCCACAGCGGCTTGTAAATTCTGCGGGTTGCGGCCGGCACCAACCACTTCCTGGCAAAAACCGGCCTCGCGCACGGCACGTGCCAGTGAGCCACCAATCAACCCCACCCCGATCACACACAAACGTTCAATCATGTCAGCACCTGTTCCAGCGCAGCCAGCAAGCGGGCATTTTCATCGGCACGTCCAACGGTCACCCGCAGGTGATCCGGCATGCCGTAATTGGCTATCGGCCGTACAATAACACCCCGCTGTAACAAGGCCTCGTAGCGCTGCAGCCCTCGTCCGGTCTCCACCGCCACAAAATTTCCGGCTGACTCTATATACTGCAGGCCAAGACCGCCAAAACCTGCCAGCAGCTGCTGCATACCTTCGCGGTTACGTTGCACAACGTGCTGTAAATACTCGCTGTCGTCCAGCGCAGCCAGTGCGGCCGCCTGTGCCACCATGTTGACATTAAAGGGCTGACGCACCCGGTTCAGCAGATCAGCCACGTCCGGGTGTGACAGCGCATAGCCAACCCGCAAACCCGCCAGCCCATAGGCCTTGGAAAATGTGCGCGTCACGATCAGGTTGGGAAAACGTTGCAGCCATGCCGAGGCGTCCGGATAGCCCGGCTTGTCGACGTATTCAAAATACGCCTCATCGAGAACCACCATGACGTGAGCGGGCAAACTGGAAATAAACGCTTCCAGCGCATTACTCTCCAGCCATGTACCGGTCGGATTATTGGGATTGGCAATAAATACCAGCCGCGTATCCGGGCCGACCAGTGCGTACATGGCATCCAGGTCATGCCCGTAGGCAGGTCCCTTGCTGCCATCATGTGCCGGCGCAATGCGCGCCTTTGCACCCGCCGCCTGTACCGCAATCGGGTAAACGGCAAAGGCATATTGTGAAAACACGGCCTCGTGCGCCGGCGTCAGGAACACACGCGCAATAATGTCGAGCACATCATTGGAGCCGTTACCCAATGTAACACTGTCGCGCTCCAGTGCGTGCAACCCGGCCAGCCTGCCGGCCAGCAACCAGCCACTGCCTTCCGGATAACGACTCAGGTCTTCAAGGACTTCCCGGGCAGCGGCCAGCGCCAATGGACTCGGCCCGAACGGGTTTTCATTGGATGCCAGCTTGACCGCATCGGTGATGCCATACTCACGTTCCAGCTCGGCAACCGGCTTGCCTGGCAGATACGGCTGCAGGGCCTGTATGCCGGGAGTGGCCAGGTTAAGAAAATGGTTAATGGTTGCTGACATCGATAGGGGTCATTTGATCGTAAAAATACCGGGATTAAACCAGCCTGCTGAAATGTACGTGACGCGGTCTAGATCACCGCCCTTGGATAGGACCCCAGCACCTTCACAGAGAAAGCCTTATCTTCAAGCGCCGCAAGGGCAGCGGCAACTGCAGCATCATCGCGATGTCCGTCCACATCAATATAAAATACGTATTCCCACATAGCCTGCCGCGACGGCCTCGATTCAATGCGCGTCATGCTGATTTTATGCTCTGCAATCGGCTGCAACAATTCGTACAGTGCTCCCGGACGGTTATTCACCGACACCAGCAGTGATGTCTTGTCGTTACCGCCTGGCTGCACTGGCCGGGAACCGATCACCAGAAAACGGGTGGTATTATCCGGCTGATCCTCGATATTCCGGGCCGCTATTTCAAGACCATAGAGTTCCGCCGCGGTGTCACTGGCAATCGCCGCAGCAGACTGATCCTTACTGACCAGCCGCGCCGCCTCGGCATTACTGCCGACAGCAACGTGCCCGGCATCCGGCAGATTTGCTTCCAGCCAGCCGCGGCACTGGGCCAGTGCCTGTTGATGTGCCAGTACACGAGTAACTTTTACATTACGGTCTTTCACCAGCAGGTGGTGATGAATACGCAATTCAACCTCACCACTGATACTGAGTGGCGAACGCTGAAAAAGATCCAGCGTATGACTGATGACACCTTCGGTTGAATTCTCCACCGGCACCACGCCGTAATCTGCCGCGCCGGCCTCTACTTCGCGAAACACATCATCGAGAGTATCCAGCGCCAGGGTTTGTACTGCATGGCCAAACTGCTTCAATGTAGCCGCCTGGGTAAAGGTACCCTCCGGCCCGAGGTAAGCCACGTTCAGCGGCTGCTCCAGCGCCAGGCAAGCTGACATGATTTCCCTGAACAGCCGCACCATGGTTTCATCCGGCATCGGCCCGCTATTGCGTTCTCCAACACGGCGCAACACAACTGCTTCCCGCTCTGGCCTGTAAAAATGCGTGTCTTCACCCTGGGCAAGCTTGACCTCGGCCACATCGCAGGCGCATTTCGCACGCGCATTGATCAGCACCTGAATCTCTTCATCCAGTGCATCAATGCGGTTACGTAGCTCTTGCAGTTTTTCTTCAGCACTCATGAATCAAGTCATTGACAGCAATAAATCAATACAGACTACAATGCCCTGACCTTCAAAACACCCTTGATCGAGGCAATGTGATCAAGACAGGTCGGAGTAACCTCTGAATCCACATCAACCAGGGTGCAGGCCAGTTCATTACGCGATTTGTTCAGCATATCGATAATATTGAGCCCGGCATCGGCCATGCAGGTTGAGATCTGACCCAGCATGTTCGGCACATTTTCATTGACAATAGCCAACCGGAAGCCACCGTTGCGCGGCATGTACATTTCGGGAAAATTCACAGAATTCCTGACAGTACCGTTCTCGAGATAATCACGTACCTGTTCGGCCACCATCACGGCACAGTTTTCCTCGGCCTGCTGCGTGGAGGCACCCAGGTGCGGCAGAGTAATAACGCGCGGGTGATTCTTCAGCAGGTTGCTGGGGAAATCGCACACATAGGCATACACCTTGCCTGCGTCAATCGCGTCAACCACCGCCTCATCATCAATCACGCCATTGCGGGAAAAATTCAGGATGACGACATTATCCCGAACCAGTTTCAGGCGATCTGCATTGATAATGTTGCGGGTGGCATCCACCAGCGGCACATGAAAGGTGACGTAATCAACCTTCGCCAGCAATTCCTCGATACTGGCTGCCTGGCGCACATCGGATGACATTTCCCAGGCACGTTTCACGGTAATACCAGGATCAAACCCAATGACATTCATACCCAGTGCCAGCGCACCATTGGCTACCTGCACACCGATTGCGCCCAGGCCAACCACGCCCAGCGTCTTGCCCGGCAATTCGAAACCGACAAACTGCTTCTTGCCAGCCTCCACCGCCTTGCTGATGACAGCATCTTCACCCTCAAGACCGCGTGAGTAATCCCAGGCCTGGCAAAGGTTACGTGAAGCAATCAGCATGCCGGCAATCACCAGCTCCTTGACCGCGTTGGCATTCGCACCGGGCGCATTAAACACCGGGATACCCGCCTGACTCATGCGCTCCACCGGAATGTTATTGACACCCGAACCGGCACGACCAATGGCCTTGACGGTTGCCGGCATTTCCATGTCATGCATTTTATAGGAGCGCAGCAGAATCGCATCCGGATGCTGTATCTCGGAGGCAACTTCGTAGGACTCGCGCGAAAGCCGCTCCAGACCGACCGGAGAAATGTTGTTTAATGTGAGAATCTTGAACATCGTAAAGCTGTCATCCTTTTTAAATCATTAATTACCCGGACGCAGCTGCGAAACAGCGCAGCTTTACCGGCAGATCCTAGCCGTGAGTACGTTCAAACTCGGCCATAAAATCGATTAACGCATCGAGACCGGCTTCCGGCATGGCGTTATAGATACTGGCCCGCATACCACCGACAGAGCGGTGTCCTTTTAAACTCAGCAAACCTGCGCTACCGGCCTGTACCAGGAACTCGCTGTCAAGCCCGGCGTCAGCCAGTGTAAAAGGCACATTCATCCAGGACTGGCAGGCCGGGTCGACCGGGCTGTTATAAAAACCCGAGGCACTCAAAGCCGCATACAGACGCGCCGATTTACGACTGTTTATCTCAGCCATGGCCGCCAGACCACCCTGTTGTTTCAGCCAGTCGAACACCAGACCGGCCAGGTACCAGCCGTAAGTTGGCGGTGTATTCAGCATGGAACCATTATCTGCATGCAGTTTGTAGTCATACATGGACGGCGTACCGGCGGCAACGTCACCAAGCAGATCATCTCGCACAATGACAACCGTCAGACCAGCCGGCCCGATATTCTTTTGTGCGCCTGCATAAATTACACCGTAACGGGAAACATCCAGTGGTCGCGACAAGATGGTCGAGGACATATCCGCCACCAACGGTACATCACCGCTATCCGGCACCCAATGGAACTCAACGCCACCGATAGTTTCGTTTGGCGTGTAGTGAACATATGCAGCATCGGCATTTAACTGCCATGAGTCAAAAGCCGGAATAGTGGTGAATCCACTGTCTTCTGAAGAGGCAGCAACATGCACATCACAAAAGCGCCCGGCTTCCTTGATGGCCTTCTTTGACCAGGAACCAGTATTAATGTAGTCGGCGGACTTTTTACCGCGCAGCAGGTTAAGCGGCACCATGGCAAACTGGCTGGACGCACCGCCTTGCAGAAACAGCACGCGGTAATTATCCGGAATAGCCAGCAGTTCACGCAGATCCGCCTCCGCCTGGCTGGCAATGGAAAGAAATTCCTTGCCACGGTGACTCATTTCCATCACCGACATACCACTGCCGTGCCAGTCCGTTAATTCTGCCTGCGCCTGTTGCAGCACTGCCCTGGGTAATACAGCAGGCCCCGCACTGAAATTATAAATAGTAGACATACACTTTATTCCTTGTCTGTTTGGGGGGATGGCGTTGATTCATCATCGGAATCAGCCTGCTCGAGGTCATCCTTAACCTCAACAATTCTTTCCAGCCCAACCAGATTCTCGCCCTTTCCAAGCTTGATCAGACGTACACCCTGGGTATTTCTGCCCATCACGGAAATCTCGTTGACGCGGGTACGCACCAGTGTGCCACCACCGCTGATCAGCATCACCTCGTCATTGTCATCCGCAGGCACAGCCCCCACAACCGGACCGTTTCTGTCGGTAACCTGAATGGCAATGACCCCCTGACCACCACGCCCGTAAACCGGGTAGTCATCTACCATGGTTCGCTTGCCGTAACCACTTTCGGTGGCCGTCAGTACCGGGCTGTCACTGGCTATAATGAGGGAAATAACGCGCTTGTCAGCCGGCAGCTTGATGCCGCGCACACCGCAGGCCGTACGCCCCATGGCACGCACATCGGTTTCCTTAAAGCGAATAACCTTGCCGGCATCGCTGAACAACATAATATCTTTCGAGCCATCGGTGATCGCAACATCAATCAGGTAATCGCCCTCACGCAGATCAATACCGATAATGCCGTTGGCACGCTGCCGCGAGAAACCGTTCAGCGAAGTCTTCTTCACGGTACCCATCGCCGTTGCCATGAATACATAATAGTCTTCGGTAAATTCGCGTACCGGCAGAATTGCATTAATGCGCTCGTCCGCTTCCAGCGGCAACAGATTAACAATCGGCTTGCCACGCGATGCGCGGCTCGCCTGCGGCAACTCATAGACCTTCATCCAGTAGACCTTGCCACGACTGGAAAAACATAAAATAGTGTCATGCGTACTGGCTATAAAGAGCTTGTCGATGAAGTCCTCTTCCCTCACATCGGTGGCACTCTTGCCGCGTCCGCCTCGTCGCTGCGCACGATAATCGGTCAGTGGCTGGGACTTGGCATAACCGGCATGTGAAAGCGTCACCACGACATCTTCCTCGGTGATCAGGTCTTCCAGCTTGAGATCGAGATGGTCCGTCAGGATTTCGGTGCGGCGCTCGTCGCCAAACTGCTCCAGCAGAGCCTCCAGCTCTTCGCGAATCACCTGCATGAGTCGCTCCGGATCGCGCAGAATGGCCAGTAATTCCTCGATAATATCGAGCAGTTCCTTGTACTCGTTGACGATCTTGTCCTGTTCAAGCCCGGTCAACTGGTGCAGGCGCAGATCAAGAATTGCCTGTGTTTGCTTGTCGGACAGACGATAACCATCTTCGATCAGGCCAAAGCCTGCTTCCAGGTCATCCGGCCGTGAGGCATCGGCACCACTGCGTTCCAGCATGCCCATCACTTCGCCCGGCTCCCAGCTGCGTTCCATCAGGGCCTGCTTGGCAACACCACGATCGGGCGACGCCTTGATAATACGGATTACTTCGTCAATATTGGACAAGGCGACCGACAGGCCTTCCAATATATGTGCACGCGATCGGGCCTTGCGCAGGTCAAACACAGTGCGCCGGGTAACTACGTCACGGCGGTGCCTGATGAAGGCTTCCAGGCACTGTTTCAGATTCAGCAGCTGCGGGCGACCATCAACCAGCGCCACCATGTTAATACCGAAGACATTTTGCAGCTGGGTGTGCTGATAAAGATTATTCAGCACGACCTCGGCGACTTCACCGCGCTTGAGGTCCACCACCATGCGCATGCCGTCCTTGTCGGACTCATCGCGCAGTCCGGAAATACCTTCTATCTTGCGGTCCTTGACCAGCTCGGCAATCTTCTCGAGCAGGCGTGCCTTGTTAACCTGATAGGGCAACTCGGTAAAAACCAGCTTCTGACGCCCCTTGTCATTCTCTTCCACATGACTGCGCGCGCGGATATGAATGCGGCCGCGGCCGGTACGGTAGGCTTCATGTATGCCGCGAACACCGTTGATGATACCGGCTGTCGGAAAATCCGGGCCCGGCACGTACTCCATGAGACCGGCAATATCAATTTCCGGATTAGCGATCAGCGCCAGACAGGCATTAATGATTTCAGTCAGGTTATGCGGCGGGATGTTGGTCGCCATACCCACGGCAATACCGGCAGAGCCATTGACCAGCAGGTTAGGTACCCGGGTAGGAAAGACGGCCGGCTCGTGTTCCGTCTCGTCATAGTTGGCAACGTAATCGACGGTTTCCTTTTCAAGGTCGGCAATCAGCTCATGTGCGATCTTCGACATACGCACTTCGGTGTAACGCATGGCGGCCGGAGAATCACCGTCCACGGAACCGAAGTTACCCTGCCCGTCGACCAGCATGTAGCGCAGTGAAAACGGTTGCGCCATGCGAACAATGGTGTCGTACACCGCCGTATCGCCGTGCGGGTGGTACTTGCCAATGACGTCACCGACGATACGGGCTGACTTCTTGTAGGGTTTGTTCCAGTCGTTGTTGAGCTCGCTCATCGCGAACAGGGCGCGGCGATGAACCGGTTTCAGGCCGTCGCGGACATCCGGCAGGGCACGCCCCACAATCACGCTCATGGCGTAATCGAGGTATGATTGCTTCATCTCGTCTTCGAGATTGACGGGCAGGACTTCTTTTGCGAATTCGCTCATTTAGCTAGTTAATCAGCGTCCCTGTTGGGGTGGTTTCAGACTGCAAACCGCATTTGACGGTATCGACAGCAATAAAGACCGCCCATTTTAGCACAGTCGACTCCCCCACTACACCTGGAAGACAGGGCTTTATGGCGTCACTCAGGCCGCCTGCTGGCAATTTGCCGGATTTCAGGATTTCGGCAGCTGCGTTTCTCAATCGCAGCGCAATGCTGCCAATTTCACCCGATCCGGCGCCTCGATGACGCCCGATTCGGTGACCAGGTAGTCAACCAGCCCCGCCGGGGTGACATCGAAGGCCGGGTTCCAGGCCCGGGCACCGCTGGCGGCGATACGCTGGCCGGCCAGCTCCAGCACTTCTGACTCTGCGCGCTGCTCAATCGGGACCTGCAGGCCGTCCGGCATATCCAGGTCAACCGTCGACCGGGGGGCCACAACCATCATCTTCACACCATGGTGCCGACAGGCGACGGCCAGCTGGTAGGTACCGATCTTGTTGATCACATCGCCGTTGGCGGCGACCCGGTCTGCCCCGGTGATCACCCACTGCACCTGTTGCTGCTGCATCAGGAAGGCAGCGGCATTGTCGGTGATCAGCGTCACCGGGATATTATCCTGCGTCAGTTCCCAGGCCGTCAGGCGGGCACCCTGCAGCCACGGTCGCGTCTCGCCGGCAAACACCCTGTTCAGCTTGCCGGCCGCCCAGGCACTGCGCACCACGCCCAGTGCCGTCCCGTAACCACCGGTCGCCAGCGAACCGGTATTGCAATAGGTCAGCACGGAATCACCCTTATTTATGAGGTCTGCGCCAAACCCGCCCATGCAGACATTGGCATCGATATCGGCCTGGTGGATGCGTTTTGCCTCCTCCAGCAAGGCACTGACCGGGGCATCGCCCGCCGCTGCAAGGCAGCGCTGCATACGCTGCAGTGCCCACACCAGGTTGACCGCCGTCGGACGCGCCGCCGCGAGCCGCTCGATATCCTGCTGCAGCCGTTCGCGCCAGTCGCCTCCTGCCGCGGCACGATGCTGTTGCGCCGAGAGCACCACCGCATAGGCCGCGGTGATTCCAATGGCCGGCGCACCGCGCACCACCATGTCGCGGATAGCCGTGGCCACGGCTGGGGCATCGCCAAACTCGAGGTAGATTTCAGTGTGTGGCAGGCGACGCTGGTCCAGCAGCCTGAGGGTCGAATCGGTCCATTTAATGGCCTGGAAGGTAGAATTCATTATGTCTTGTAGGGCTTTTGTCGTTTGCATATAATCGGGTTAGGGGTATTCTACTGATTACATGTGAAAAAACAGTTGTGAGGGGGCTGGCGTCTGGATAAATTTACGTCTAGAATGCGTCCCCAGCAATGACTCTTACCCCTCAACTACCTAC
>CAJQPV010000048.1 GCA_905480305.1 uncultured Gammaproteobacteria bacterium
AAAGGCTTTGATGTGACGGTAACACCCAGGAGTGCGCCTGATTTGAAAGCGGCCAGCGCACTGTATTCGCAACAGTGTGTCAGTTGTCATGGCCTGACCGGGCAGGGCGACGGCTTGCTTGCGGCATCGCTGGATCCGCCGCCCACCGATTTTACCGAGCGTGCGCGTTACATGGACCGTACCGTGATGGGTCTCTACAACACCATTTCGCAGGGGCTGCAGGGTACCGCCATGCAGGCCTATACCGATCTGGATGAAGCGCAACGCTGGGCGCTGGCCTTTTATGTCGGGCAAATGGCCGCCCCGGTTGATGAGCAGCAACGCGGCGCGGCACAGGCAGGGCAGCTGGCAGCTGATGCCGGGCTGCTG
Source organism: uncultured Gammaproteobacteria bacterium (assembly GCA_905480305.1). Lineage (GTDB taxonomy): Bacteria > Pseudomonadota > Gammaproteobacteria > UBA9214 > UBA9214 > UBA9214. The sequence goes on from CAJQPV010000048.1 coordinate 370, forward strand.
CAGATTGAATACATCGCCACGCATACACCGGCAGAAGTCGAGGCGGCTCACGGCGAAGACGGACTTGCCGTGATGGCCTGGCTGCGCGCCTATCCGGAAAAGTTCTTTCCAAACACCTCCGGTAACCAGTTGCTGCAATTCAGCCGGCTGAAGCTGGCGGAAAGCCTCGCAGCCTACAAGGCCGGTGACAGGCAGGCCGCCTACGAGCTTGCCGTCGAGGCCTACCTTGAAGGTTTTGAGTTGATGGAAGGTAATATCAATGCCGTTGATCCCGACCTGAGGAAAGACATAGAATCCGCCATGACCGGGTATCGCAACCTGATCCGCAAGGACGCTGGCGCAGAGGCCGTCGAGGCCGGTGTTGTCAACATCGAGACCTTGCTGGATGTCGCTGTGAACAAGCTGGAAACGACGGCCCTGTCCGGCAAGACGGCGTTTGTCAGCGCGCTGGTGATCCTGTTGCGTGAAGGACTGGAAGCCTTGCTGGTGATAGCGGCACTGGCTGCTTTTCTTATCAAAACTGATCGTCGTGACGGGCTGGTATATTTATATGCGGGCATAGCCGCTGCCTTCGTGCTGGGTGCTGCGACCTGGATTGCCGCCAACACTTTTATTGATATCAGTGGTGCGCAGCGTGAACTTACCGAAGGTTTTGCCGCGCTGTTTGCAGCGGCGGTACTGTTTTCTGTGGGTTTCTGGATGCACAGCAAGACCAGCGCCGTACAGTGGCAGGCCTTTATTGAAACCAGTCTGAAACGTCATCTGGGTACGGGTACCCTGTGGGGACTGGCCGGGCTGTCTTTTATTGCCGTCTATCGCGAGATGTTTGAAGTAGTACTGTTTTACCAGGCATTGTGGGTGCAGGCCTCTGTAGAAGGCCAGAGCATGATCTTCTCCGGTCTGCTGACGGCGGCGGTGCTGCTGGTCATCCTCGGCTGGTTAATCCTGCGCTACAGTACGCGGCTGCCATTGCGACAGTTTTTCGCAGTCAGTGGCATATTCATGCTGGTGCTGGCGTTTGTATTTACCGGAAACGGTATTGCTGCCTTGCAGGAAGCCGGCGAGATTCCGCTGGATCCGATCAATATCCCGAGTTTTGAGTTACTCGGTATCCATGCAAACATCCAGTCAACCGGTATGCAGTTGCTGCTGGTTATAGTTGCCCTGGTGATGCTGTATATGAGCGAATCCGGCAAGAGAAGGTCTGCGGCCTAGAATTGTCTGCAGGGGGTTGTTCGACAAGCCGGGCAATAATTAACGGCCAGCCCACCATAACCGTATTCTCAGCCCCATGCCCGAGGTGTAGCCGCTTTCAACAAAACGGATGTTGCCAAGGCGGTCAATGATAAAACTGCTCGGCACTCCCCGTATCCCGTACTGACGGGCAATTCGGTAGTCCGGGTCATGCAGTACCGGGTAGTCGACGCCCTTGTCTTCCATGTAGGCGCGAATCTCATCCGGCGTGGACTCGTCCATGGCAATAGATAACACGCTGTAATCGTCTGCTATGGCATCGATGGTCGCTTGTTGAATGCCGCAGATTGGACACCAGCTGGCCCAGAACTGCAGCAGTACCGGTTTGCCGCGCAGCGCCTGCAGCGACACAGGTGTAGCGTCGAGCAACTGCCCGCTGATTGCCGGTGCCGGCCCGGAAGGGGCGCCGCGCGTGTTATAGAGGTTAAACAGGACAAAAAAAACGACCACTGCTGTCAGTTGCAGCGACCAGCGCAGCCAGCGTCGTCTTTTGTTTGTCATGCCGACATCCTGTTTTCTGAATTGCCCGAAGGCATAATGATTGCGTTCTCCAATACACCGCTTATGATAACCGCTTCTGTATTTACCGATAAAGAAACATGATTATTACCTTATCGCCGTCCAAGGGGCAGGACTTTGAAACGCCTGCCCTGACAAAAAAATATTCCCGCCCCGCAGATTTAATGGCATCCGGGCTGTTAATCAAGGAGCTACGCAAGATTAAAGCCGAACAGCTGCGAGAGCTGATGGATGTCAGCAGCAATATTGCCGAGCTGAATGTGGCACGTTACAAATCATTCAAGACGCCCTTTACACCAAAGAATGCCAGGCAGGCGTTGCTTGCCTTCAAGGGTGATGTCTATAGTGGTATCGATGTCGAGCATTTCAGTGCCGCGGATTATGACTATGCGCAGGACCACCTGCGTATCCTGTCGGGCCTGTATGGCTGCCTGCGGCCGCTGGACCTGATTCAGCCTTACCGGCTGGAAATGAAGACCAGGCTGAAGAATCCACGGGGCGACAATCTCTACCAGTTCTGGGGAGAAGAGATCACCAACAGCCTCAACAAGGTGCTGAAAAAACAGCAGCAAGCGGTACTGGTAAACCTTGCTTCCAATGAATATTTCAAGTCGGTAAAACCGAAATTGCTGCAAGGCGAATTACTTAATATCAACTTCAAGGAAACCAAAAACGGCAAAACCCGGGTGGTTGCAATCTTTGCAAAACGCGCGCGCGGCATGATGGCGGATTACATTATCCGTAACCGCATCGAAGAACCGGCCGGCATTAAAAAATTCAGGAAGGACGGCTACCGTTTTTCGAAAGAGCTGTCAGACGACAGGCAATGGACGTTTGAGCGGCCTCAGCCGTAGCAGCATCAGACTGGTTATTTTGCCGCCTGCTGGTACCAGGGGCGCGTGGCATTGACGATACGTACCACGGATAACATAACCGGCACCTCGACCAGCACACCCACCACGGTTGCCAGTGCAGCACCGGAATTCAGGCCGTAGAGGCTGATGGCGGTGGCAACCGCCAGCTCGAAGAAATTACTGGCGCCGATGAGTGCGGCCGGCGCAGCCACACGGTGGTCAACACCAAAGTGCCGTCCCAGCAGGTAAGCCAGCCCGGAATTGAAGTACACCTGTATCAGGATCGGTACCGCCAGCAGCAGGATAATCAGCGGTTGCGCAATGATCTGTTTGCCCTGGAAGCCAAACAGCAATACCAGTGTCGTCAGCAGCGCCAGCAGGGACAGTGGTTGCATGAAATGTAGCCGGCGCGCCAGTTGTGTTGCGCCGTTTTCCTTTGACATCAGGCTGCGACGCCACAGTGTTGCGACAACCACCGGTAACACGATGTACAGCACCACTGACAATACCAGTGTGCCCCACGGTACGGTGATGGAGGCTATGCCCAGTAACAATGCCACAATGGGTGCAAAGGCAAACACCATGATGACGTCGTTTAATGCCACTTGCGTCAGCGTGAAGCCCGGGTGACCGTTGGTGAGGTTGCTCCACACAAACACCATGGCGGTGCAGGGTGCAGCGGCCAGGATGATGAGGCCGGCGATGTAACTGTCGATTTGTTCTGCCGGCAACCAGTCGGCAAACAGCACGCGGATGAACAGCCAGCCCAGCAGTGCCATGGAAAACGGTTTTACTGCCCAGTTTACAAACAGGGTGATGCCGATACCGCGCGCATGTTGTCTGACTTCATGCAGTGCGTGGAAATCAATCTTCAGCAGCATCGGCAGGATCATCAGCCACACCAGTGCGGCGACCGGCAGGTTGACGTTCGCAATTTCCATGTCGCCCAGTGTCTGGAAGGCAGCCGGGAACCAGTGCCCCAGGGCAATGCCGGTCACGATACAGAGTAGCACCCAGATGCTCAGGTAGCGTTCAAACAGGTTCATGTTGAGTTACCTTTACTTGCCGGCAAGCTGTCGAGCAGGTCCTGTACGCGCTGCTTGATATCGTCACGGGTCGCACAGAATACCTGCATGATTTCTGCTTCAGTGCCGCTTGCCTTTGCCGGGTCTTCCAGTGGCCAGTGAATCTTTTTCTTGCCCGGTGGCAGTGCCGGACAGTGTTCATCGGCATGGCCGCAGACGGTAACCAGCAGGTCGGCTGCATCCAGCATGGCGTCGGTTACACGGGTGGACTCCTGCCCGGAAATGTCGATGCCGGCATCCTGCATCACGGTGATGGCGCGCGGGTTCTTGCCGTGCACCTCGATCCCGGCAGACTGGACCTCGATGGCATCGCCACCCAGGTGCCGGGCCCAGCCCTCGGCAATCTGGGAGCGGCAGGCATTACCGGTGCAGAGAAACAGAATGTTCATGGTGCGCAGCAGCCTGCGCCTTTATTTATTTCCGCTACGCAGCAGCCGCTTGCTGCAGCTTGCTCGTCGCCATTACTGAAGGTTGGAATAGTGTCCAGCGAGTGGAAGGTCTCCCAGGCAATACCCTGCGGGTCTTCAGTCCAGTACTTGTCAGAGCGTGCATAGCAACAGGCTGCGTCGCGCTGTTCCTGTCCGGCGATGCCGGCCTGTTGCAGTCGTGACTGGATGGCAGTCAGTTCGTCATCGTTGTCAGCCTGAATGCCGAGGTGATCCAGGCC
>CAJQPV010000049.1 GCA_905480305.1 uncultured Gammaproteobacteria bacterium
TAGAGGTCCGCCACCAGGTCGGAATACTCGAACTCGTTACCGCTTTCTTCCGGTTCATCTTCAAAACCGACAGAAAAAGTCACGATATCGCTGTTACCGGCCTCTGCCAGCAACGCCACCAGTAAACTCGAATCGAGGCCACCGGACAATAAAACCCCCACCGGCACATCGGCGATTAAACTACGCCTGTCGACCGCGTTTTTTAATGCTTCATGAGTCGCCTCTATCCATTCCCACTCACTGCGGCGTTCACGACAGGGCGACGCATCCAGCTGCCAGTAACGTTGCAGCTCGCGTTTGCCCTGTAACGAGAACGCCAGACTGTGCGCCGGACGCATTTTACGCAGACCGCGTAACAGGGTGCGCGGTGCCGGCACCACCGCATGCAGAGTCAGGTGGTGGTGCAGCGCTACCGGGTCGATGCCATCGTCAACACCACCAGCAGCGATCAGCGCCTGACTGGTGGACGCAAAGCGCACACCCCTGGACGTGATGCTGTAATAAAGCGGCTTGACGCCAAATCGATCGCGCGCAAGGAACAATCGCTGCTTGCTGACATCCCAGACAGCAAAAGCAAACACGCCCTGCAGATATTTCGGACAATCGTCACCCCACTCGGCATAGGCCTTCAGGATAACTTCACTGTCACCACCTGAGAAAAACCGGTAACCCTTTGCCTGCAGCTGTTCCCTGAGTTGCGGGTAATTATAGATGGTGCCATTGAATACCAGCACCAGGTCCAGCGCACTGTCGACCATCGGTTGCGCGGATCGCTCGGAGAGATCAATCACCGCAAGCCGCCGGTGACCAAGGGCAACCGGACCGGAAAGATAGCGACCACCCGCATCCGGCCCACGCCTGGCCAGCTTGTCGATCATGCTTCTCAGCGCTGTTTCGTCAGGCGCTTGCCCGTCAAAACGCAGCTCACCACAAATGCCGCACATATCCTTAGCGATCTGTTTGCTGCGGTGCTACCGGCTCAGTGACCCCGGTTTTCGATGGCGCCTTGCGGTAAACCACTCCCCGGGGTGACAGCGCCTGGTTCTTAATAACCAGGTTGGAAATCACCTTGGTGACACCCGGCGTATCCAGGGCAATATTGATCGCGCGGGTGGCTTCTTGCTGGTGATCCGCATAACCATGCAGGGAGACAACCCCGCGATGGGTATCCACATCAATCCTTATGGTATGAATCAGCTCATCCTTGTAGTATTCGGTATTAATCCTTGAGGTAATTTTGGCGTCATCTGTTATTTGCTGAAATGAACGCCGTTCATCGCCAGCCCCGACTCCCCCGCCGTGCAGGTCGGCACACCCCGCAAGGTAAAGGCAGGCAACAAATAACAGCAGGTTCACAAATTTTGTTCTCATGGAAAAACAATCCTTCTTTATCTGTTTGTGCGTTCAATTCAATAAACGTTTTTGCAGCGAGACACTACGGCATCGATTGAAACCGACAGGCCGGTATCAGTCATCAGACGGCCCCCAGCCACCACCACCGGGGGTAGCAACAGTTATTTGCTCGCCCTCGCGGACCTTCAGTGTAATTTTCCCCGGCAACAACTTGCCATTGTACCTGTTTTCACCGGCTGTTCCGCCACCACCCCCCTGCAGACCCCAGGGTTGGTGGCGACGACGCTCCGTCAGCAAGGTCACTACCGCAGGGGCATGAAACTCAAACTCACGCAGCAGGCCGTCGCCGCCCCGGTGCTTGCCAGGACCACCGGAACCACTACGCAACTGGTAACGGTTCACCCGTAATGGAAAATCCATCTCCAGCACTTCGATCGGCGTATTCAGCGTATTGGTCATGTGTGACTGGGTAGCATTGAGACCGGGCCGGTGGCTGCCCGCTCCCATACCGCCGCCCATGGTTTCATAATAATCCCAGCAAAGTCCCCCGGTGCGCGCGCCCATCGCCAGGTTATTCATAGTGCCCTGGCTGGCAGCAGGAACCCGGTCCGGCAGCGCCTGTGCCAGCGCGCCCATAACAACATCCACTATACGACTGCTGGTCTCGACGTTACCGGCCGCCACCGCTGCCGGCCGCCGGGCATTCACCAGACAACCCTCTGGCGCTGTCAGATGTATACCCTGAAAGCTGCCGGCACAGGCGGGCGTATGTGACGGCATCAAACAACGGAATACATAAAACACCCCGGCAGCTGTCACCGACAGGGGGCAATTGATATTGCCTGCAACCTGCGCGCTGGTACCGGTGAAATCGACGGCGACCTTGCCGCTGCTCACGTCCAGGGTCACCGCCAGCGTAATATCCTCGGTACCCAGACCATCGTCATCCATCACGTCCTGAAAGCAATAACGCCCCTCCGGTAGAACTGCCAGTGCCTCTTCTGCCAGTCTGGCTCCATAACGGTTGACCGCTGCAAGTCCGGCCTTGAACGCATCCAGCCCGCTGCTACATGCCAGCTCTGCCAGGCGTTGTTCACCAGTACGGTTTGCGCTCAACTGCGCCGCCAGGTCACCTTGCATTTGTACGGGACTGGCAATCGCTGCCACGATACGCTGCATTACTGCCTCAACCACATGTCCTGCACGCAGCAGATGCGTCGGTGGAATGACGAGGCCCTCCTCTTCAAGAGAACGTGAAATCGGCATGGAACCCGGGGTGTCGGCGCCTATATCGGCGTGATGCGCGCGATTTACCACAAAACCCACCAGTACCTCAGCCGCGTACACCGGTGAAATCAGCGTGATATCCGGCAAATGTGTGCCGCCCAGAAACGGATCGTTGACGATGACGACATCACCCGGTCCCCAGTTCGTGCCAGCAACCAGATCCTGCATGGCGAACGCCATACTCCCCAGATGCACCGGGATATGGGCCGCCTGGGCACATAACTCGCCATCCGGACCAAACACCGCGCAGGAAAAATCCAGCCGATCCTTGATATTGGTCGAAAAAGCGGCACGCTGCAGTACCGCACCCATTTCTACGCACACGGCTGTCAGCCGACTCGAAAACAGGCTGAGTTCAATCGTGTTCATGTCGTACACCTGCCCGTACCCTCAACCATAAAATATTAACATGCAATTGATTAATATGATTATTTATACATTCCATTAGAACATACCGGTATTGCAAAGCGGCAACTGCTGCCGTATCCTCCCGTTCCCTAGTATTTTAGTCACCTATTCAAAACAAAACCGCTACCAACACTACGCAGCGGATTCAAGGAGCAAAACGCATGAACCCACTAAATTCCATCCTGGGCACCATCATCTCAGGATTTGTTCTATCTATCATCATTGTCCTCGGACTGGGTACTACCGGCCTGAATGGCTGGGAACTGCTGGTCTGGGCACACGTACTGGTTGGTATCGTCTGGATCGGCCTGCTGTACTACTTCAACTTTGTACAGGTTCCTGCAGTCGGACAGGCACTCGGTGACGAAGGCGGACCTGGCCCCGCCGCCATCAACAAGTATGTCGCTCCCCGCGCCCTGCTGTGGTTCCGCTGGTCTGCGCTGCTGACCTGGCTCACCGGTGCAGCAACACTGGAAATCATGGGTATCGGTATCGGCAAGGCATTTATGCTCGCAGAAGGTGCTGCAGTTATCGGTATCGGCGCCTGGCTCGGCACCATCATGCTGTTCAATGTCTGGGTACTGATCTGGCCGAACCAGAAAAAGATACTCGGTATTGTTGACGCCACGGCTGACCAGATTGCCGGCGCCAAAAAGGTTGCATTAATGGCCTCACGTACCAACACACTGCTGTCGATTCCGATGCTGATGTGCATGACCGCACATGGGCATGGCCTGCCGTTCTGACAGGCAAGTGCATTAATACGGAGAAATAACAGGCAGATATAAAGTCTGAAACAGCTCTGGCAGAAACTGCAAACCCGGCCACTGGCCGGGTTTGCGCTTTTCAGTCAATCGGCTATAAAATCAGGATCAATAATGCTGGCAGTCTGACACAGGCTGCCTTTTCTATTTTGGGCAAGGTAAAAAATGGCAGAGCATCTTATGTTGACCTATAACCGTCTACCGGTGCAGTTTGAACGCGGTGAAGGCGTGTGGTTATGGGACAACGAGAACAAACAGTATCTGGACGCTCTCAGCGGCATCGCCGTCTGCGGGCTCGGTCACGCCCACCCGCTTGTCGCCCGTGCTATTGCAGATCAGGCCGGGCAACTGGTGCACACATCCAATCTCTATGGCATTGCCTTGCAGGAACAACTGGCTGAGAAACTGTGCAAGCTGTCAGGCATGGACCGGGTATTCTTTTCCAACTCCGGTGCCGAATCGAATGAAGCCGCCATTAAAATTGCGCGGCTGTTCGGCCACAGCAAGAACATCGACAACCCCGCCATTATCGTCATGGAAAACAGTTTCCACGGACGCACAATGGCAACACTCACCGCGACCGGTAACCGCAAGGTTCAGGCCGGCTTTGAACCGCTGCTACAGGGTTTCATTCGCGTGCCCTACAACGACCTCGATGCCATCAGGACAGTCGCCGCCAACAGCCAGTCAGTTGCTGCCATTCTGCTGGAACCGATACAGGGCGAAGGCGGCATCAACGTTCCGGACGCGGCCTATCTGGACGGGATACGCGCCATCTGTGATGACAATGACTGGCTGATGATGCTGGATGAAATCCAGACCGGCATGGGTCGCACCGGCAAATGGTTTGCCTACCAGCACAGTCAGTCCAGTCCGGATGTCGTTACCATCGCCAAGGCACTCGGCAATGGTGTCCCCGTGGGTGCCTGCCTCGCTCGCGGCAAGGCCGCTGATATGATGCAGCCGGGCAGTCATGGCACCACCTTCGGCGGCAACCCGCTGGCCTGTCGCGCCGCTATAGCCGTGGTAGAGTCACTTGAGCAGCAACAGTGCGTCGCCAATGCCGGGAAACTTGGCGCTTACATGCTCACCGGCTTCGCAACGGCACTTGCAGATAGCGAGGGTGTTCGAGACATTCGCGGCAAGGGCCTTATGATTGGTATCGAGCTCGACCGGCCCTGTGCCGAACTGGTACAAAAGGCACTCATGCAGGGCCTGCTGATTAACGTCACGGCAGAACGGGTAATTCGACTACTCCCCCCCCTGATACTGACAGAAAAACAGGCCGATATGATTGTCGAACAGGTCAGCAACTTAATACGGGAATTCCTGGTTTAAGTAAATCATGACGCAAAAAAACTTTTTAACACTGCTTGATTTTTCCCCGGACACGCTACGTGGCCTGATTACACGCGGCATCGAGCTGAAGGCGTTGCGCAAGGCCGGTACGCTGCACGAGTCCCTGAAGAACAGGATTCTCGCCATGGTGTTCGAGAAATCATCTACCCGCACCCGCATGTCCTTCGAGGCCGGCATGGCACAACTCGGCGGCACGGCTATTTTCCTGTCGCCGCGTGACACCCAACTGGGTCGTGGTGAACCGATTGAAGACTCGGCACGCGTTCTGTCGCGCATGGCAGATGTCATCATGATCAGAACCTTCGAACACGAGAAAATCGAACGCTTCGCCGCCTGCTCCGAAGTACCAATCATTAATGCCCTCACCGATCTGTACCACCCTTGCCAGTTGCTGGCTGACATGCAGACCTGGTTTGAACACCGTGGTGAGATACAGGGAAAAACGGTTGCATGGATAGGCGACGGCAACAACATGTGCCATTCCTATATCAATGCCGCGCGTCAATACGGGTTCACCCTCAACATCGCCTGCCCCGAAGGTTACGACCCCGACAGCTCCATTCTGCAGGCCGCCGGGGAAAGCGCAGTGATCGTACGCGAGCCGGCGGAAGCAGCAGACAATGCCGACCTGGTGGTCACGGACGTCTGGGCCAGCATGGGACAGGAAGAAGAACAGGCCTTGCGGGAAAAGGCCTTTGCCCGCTACCAGGTTGACACGCACATCATGCAAGCGGCAGCAGACGATGCGCTGTTTATGCATTGCCTGCCCGCACACCGTGGCGAAGAGGTCGCCGCTGCTGTCATAGACGGGCAACAAAGTGTCGTCTGGGATGAAGCAGAGAATCGCCTGCACGCCCAGAAAGCCCTGCTTGAGTATCTGCTGCAGTAACCCGCATAGCACACCGGACATATGTGCAGACTCGCCGCCTACCTTGGACCTGCCATCCCGCTGCAACAGTTTCTGCTGGAGCCGCCACACAGCATTTACCGGCAAGCATGGGAACCCCGCGAACTCAAGTATGCAAAACTGAACGCAGATGGCTTCGGTTTTGGCTGGTATGGCCCGGACAACACCCCCAGCGCCTATACCAGCGCACTGCCTATCTGGTCTGACAGCAACCTGCCCGGGCTTGCGCGCACCCTGACAGCACCACTCTGGCTTGCAGAGGTGCGTAGCGCCACGCTCGGCAACCCGGTACACCAGTTCAACACCGCTCCTTTCTATGACGCACAGCATCTGTTCACACATAACGGCTTCATCAGGGACTTCCACCAGTGTGTGCAGCCTGAAATCAGTGCCCGGCTGTCACCCGGCATTGCTGCCGGCATACGCGGCAACACCGATTCCGAATATCTGTTTGCCTGCCTGCGACAATTGTTGCTGGATGATCCCTCTGCAGAACTCCCGACAATACTCCGGCAATTATTTGCCCTGTTGGCTGACCTGATAAGCACGCAAACAGCCTTGCTGAACATTATTATTACCGATGGCAGCAGACTGTATGCCGTACGTCACGGCATCAACCACGAATCTCCGTCGCTGTACTACACTACTGACGACGAGCTGTTTCCTGCCGGGCAGTTGATTGCTTCCGAACGCCTCACCGGGGACGATTTCTGGCAACCGGTACCTGAACACCACCTGTTAATAATCAGCCCGGAAAACCCGCCCGAGTTACTGGCACTGTGAGTTCTGCCGCGCTACTAAATGAACTGCGCCTGGCGCAGGAACTGGTGATGGCTCTGCTTGAACCGATACAGGACGACAGCTACCGCCGGCAATACCATCCTGACCTAAGCCCGCTGGGCTGGCACCTTGGCCACTGCACTTATACTGAATGTTACTGGCTGCAGGAAGTGGTACTCGGCGATAACCGTTTCACGGCGCCGGTAGCCGACATCTACACCGCCGGGGTAACGCCAAAGCCGGAACGTGGCGCCAGGCTGCCAGCACTTGATGTACTGATACAGTGGACGCTGGGTATGCAATCGCTGAATGCCGAAACACTGGAGACATCACCGGCAGCGCTGACTGATCACCCGCTGATGCAGGATGACTACCTGCTGCATTTTTTAATACAGCATTACAGCCAGCACTATGAAAACATGCTTGCAATACTTACACAGTGTGCACTGACCCCAGCCACAGCGGCTTTCGAAACCAGCCGCCCCATTAGATCCAGCCCGCTACGGCAGGACAGGATCAGCGTACCAGCGGGACACTACCGGGTCGGCGGCACAGCGCCCACTGCCTGTGACAACGAATTGCCTGCACAACAGGCCACGCTTGGGCCCTGTGAAATTGCACGCAACCCGGTCAGCAACAGCGAGTACCTTGCCTTCATGGAGGCCGGCGCTTATGAAGACGCCTCGCACTGGAACGAGGCCGGCTGGCAATGGCAACTGCAACAACAGGCCGGTGCCCCGGAACACTGGCGGCAGGACAACGCCGGCAACTGGTACGGTATTGGCGTACGTGGCGCCTACGAACTTGATGGGGATGACGCGGTACACGGGATCTCGCACTACGAGGCAACGGCTTTCGCCGCCTGGGCCGGTGGCCGTTTGCCACATGAGCACCAGTGGGAAGTCGCCTGCCGCCTGCAGTTTCTGCAACAAACCGGTCGCGTTTGGGAATGGTGTGAAAATCCGTTCTACCCCTACGCCGGCTTCAAGGCCTTTCCCTACGAAGGCTATTCAAAACCCTGGTTCGATAACCACCACTACAGCCTGCGTGGCGGCAGCCTGCATACACGTCCGGCGATCAAGCGTGTCAGCTTCAGAAACTTCCATACTCCCGAAAAACGGCATATCTTTGCCGGTCTGCGCCTTGCCTGGTAGGCACCGGTCAACCGCTGCAGCCTATGTATAATGCCGGCATGAGCGAACCGGAGAATAACGAAACGTCCGCCAGGGGACTCGGCAGGGGCATGGTGATTGCCGCCTGGGTGCTGCTGCTGATCATGCTGACACTGCTCTTCAACGACCGCCTCGACAGACAGAGAAACCCCAACCAGCAACTGGCCAGCAGCCACACAGAAGGCATCCCTGAAGTGCGCTTGCAGCGCAATCGTTTCGGGCACTACGTAGCAAGCGGCAGCATCAATGGACAAGCAGTGGAGTTCATGCTGGACACCGGCGCCAGTGATGTCTCCATTCCGGCGACACTTGCAGACCGCATCGGTCTGCAGCGCGGTCAGGCACAGAATTACCATACCGCCAATGGCACTATTACCGCGTGGCAAACTACTGCCCGGGAAATACAGCTGGGCCCGCTGACGCTCGGACCAGTACGCGCCAGCATCAACCCGCACGACCACAGTAATGCAGTACTGCTCGGCATGAGCTTCCTGAAGCAACTGGATTTCAGTCAGCAGGGCAACATCCTGACACTTAAATACCCGACTGCAGAGAAGCAACCGTGAATTTCCTGCAACAACTAACTGAATGGAGCGGCCAGCTATCCGGTCTCCTCTGGGGCAACATACTGACACTCGGCATTCTGCTGGGTACCGGCCTGTACCTGACCATACGCATGGGACTGATCCAGGTACGTGGTTTTACCCATGCCACGGCATTAATCTCCGGAAAGTATGACCGCAAGGCTGACGGCGGCGAAGTAACGCATTTCCAGGCACTGGCCACTGCGCTGTCAGCCACCATCGGTACCGGCAACATTGCCGGCGTTGCCACGGCCATTACGCTGGGTGGTCCGGGCGCACTGTTCTGGATGTGGCTGACTGCGTTTTTTGGTATGGCCACCAAGTTTACTGAATGCACACTTGCAGTAAAGTTTCGTGAAATTTCTCCTGACGGAAAAGTTGCCGGCGGCCCGATGTACACCCTGCTGCACGGTTTGCAGATGAAGCGTACTGCTGCCCTGTTTGCCGTCTTCACACTGGTTGCCTCGTTTGGTATCGGCAACATGGTACAGGCCAACTCGGTCGTTGACGGCCTCGGTTATGTCTACCCGCTGGTGGATGAATACAACTGGGTGATTGGCTGCATACTATCGCTGCTGGTTGGCCTGGTAATTCTCGGTGGACTCAAGCGTATCGCCCATGTTGCCAGTGTCATTGTGCCTTTTATGGCGGCCGCCTATATCATTACCGCACTGATCATATTGTTCATGCACGCCAGCGCCATCCCTGCCGCCTTCCTGACCATTTTCGACATGGCTCTGAATCCGTGGTCCGTGGGTGGCGCAGCCGTCGGAGAAGCCATCCGCTGGGGTGTCGCACGAGGCCTGTTTTCCAACGAGGCCGGCCTGGGTTCTGCGCCTATGGCACACGCCGCTGCACGCACCAACGAACCGGTGCGCGAAGGACTGGTTGCCATGCTGGGGCCCTTCATCGATACCATTATCATTTGCTCCATGACCGGCCTGGTCATCATTGCCACCGGTACCTGGCAGGAAGGCAGCGAGTCACTGACCGGCGCGGCCCTGACCGCGCATGCCTTTAACGGCACACTCGGTCACACCGGCCAACTGGTCGTCGGTGTCAGCCTGGCACTGTTTGCCTATTCCACCATCATCGCATGGTCGTACTATGGCGATCGATCCGCTTATTACCTGTTTGGTGAGCGTGCCGTACTGCCCTATCGGATCATATATACGCTACTGGTAATCGTCGGCGCGGCTGTGCCATTGCAACTGGTATGGAATATTGCCGACATCACCAACATACTCATGGCGCTGCCCAACCTGCTGGGGCTGATACTGCTGGCGGGACTGGTGAACAAACTCAAGAAAGACTACATGTCCCGGTCACAAACCGGGGCCGGGCAAAACTGACCGGGAAGCAGCCCGCCACAAACCGCACACAGCAATGTTATTATTTTATTTTCTCAACTGACAGGAAGCCCGCCATGACTGAAGTAACCACCGATTCCGGCCTGCGCTACACCGATATAACTACAGGCTCCGGAGATACCGCTACTGGCAGAGGACAAACTGCTATCGTGCATTACACCGGCTGGCTGGAAGACGAAACCAAGTTTGATTCCAGCCGTGACCGTGACGAGCCTTTCAGCTTCCCGATGGAATGCGGCTATGTCATCCCGGGCTGGGATGAAGGCGTCAAGGGCATGCAGGTGGGTGGAGTTCGACGCCTGCTGGTGCCTCCGGAACTGGCCTATGGCGCTGCCGGTGCCGGTGGTGTTATCCCGCCGAATGCCACGCTGGTGTTCGAAATAGAACTGCTGGAACTGTCCGCCTGAATGTTACTGAATGTACTTGAAGAAGCCATGCTGCATGCGGTACGTGCGGCACTGGACGAAGACATCGGTAGCGGTGATATCACTGCTTCACTGATCCCGGAGGAGCAAACGGCATCAGCCATTGTCATTTGCCGGCAACAGGCAGTGCTCTGCGGCCAGCCGTGGTTTGATGCCGTATTCGCTGAACTGGACAGTCGCATATCGGTGTGCTGGCAAGCACAGGATGGCGACAGCATCAAAAACAACCAGACACTGTGTAGCGTGACCGGCCCGGCACGATCAATCCTCAGCGGTGAACGCACCGCCCTGAACTTCCTGCAGACATTGTCCGCCACAGCCACGCTCGCCCATCGTTATGCAGATACCGTGGCAGACCTGCCGGTACGGATACTGGATACACGCAAGACCATACCGGGCATGCGCCAGGC
Organism: uncultured Gammaproteobacteria bacterium; assembly: GCA_905480305.1. Classification (GTDB taxonomy): domain Bacteria; phylum Pseudomonadota; class Gammaproteobacteria; order UBA9214; family UBA9214; genus UBA9214. The sequence goes on from CAJQPV010000049.1 coordinate 10,820, forward strand.
ACAAAAATACGCCGTCCGTACCGGGGGCTGTGACAACCATCGCAGTGGTTTATATGACGGCATACTGATCAAGGAAAATCATATTGCAGCCACCGGTTCTATCAACAATGCTGTCAGCGCTGCAAGAAACAGCCATGCAAACGTGATGATTGAAGTGGAAGTCGAAAATGAAGACCAGCTGCAGCAGGCGCTGGCCGCCGGCGCAGATCGACTGCTGCTGGACAACTTTGACACTGAGGCCCTGACGGCAGCGGTGCAGCGCGTTGCCGGGCGCGCAGAACTTGAAGCCTCAGGCAATATCAGTCTTGAAAATCTGCGCGACACCGCCCGCACGGGCGTTGATTTTATCTCCATTGGCGCACTGACAAAAAACGTACAAGCAATTGATTTGTCAATGTTATTTACCAATTCCAACTAGATAACGCGAATACTCTGCCGCGCAAGCTTCTGCAGGTCTTCAGCATCTGCGTACACCTGTCGATAAATACCAGTGCAGCAACCTTTTAGCGGTTGCCGATTACTCTGACAGGCGAACTATATGCATCGACGCAACAACTCACGCGGCTTCACCCTACCGGAAATCCTCATCACCATGGGCATTGTCGCGATCGTGTTATCGACCGCGGTTCCCGGCATCGGCCACATGGTCAAGGACAACCGCCTGGCAACACAGCTCAACTCGATTGTCACCCACATCCACATGGCGCGTGCCGAGGCAGCTAAACGCGATGTGCGCGTTATCATCTGCAGATCCAATTCACCGAATGCCAGCAACCCTGTCTGTAGCGGTTCAGAAAAAGTCTGGACATCTGGTTATATTATCTTTGCCGATGACGGTAACTACAGCAACAATACCTACAATGCCGGCACCGACACATTGCTGTTCCGTGGCCAGCCAGCCACTACCGGCGTTAAGCTGAATACCAGCTGGAGCTGGAACAAAAACCTGGAATTCAACCCTGACGGCTCGACCAATGAAGGCGGCGCCATCGCTATCATGTCA
>CAJQPV010000050.1 GCA_905480305.1 uncultured Gammaproteobacteria bacterium
GGACTGAGGTCCAGCTGTTGCGGCCACCAGAATTGGTTCGACTTTGGTGCGCCCTGAGCAATAGCCGTGCTTGATAGCACTAGCGTTGCTATGGTTACCACCAAAGCGGTGAGTGCAGGTATCGTTTGTTTTTGCATTGAAGTCACCTCACTTGGGCAAGAAATATATATTTTTCGCGAGATACTATAGCGTATCTATTGGGCAGGAAATATATATTTTTCGCCTGATAATGTAGCGTATCTGTGAGAAGCAACTACTATATTATATGCGGAGTGGAAATGAACTGGAATATCATATCAGGGATGAGGCACGCACCAACCACCTGACCTTGTCCCGACAAACCAGCCGGCCTTATCAAGGCAACTCGATTGAGGACAATCAGACAAGATAATGCCGCGCTGTTGCTGTGGGCGTCAGGTGTCATCTATGGAAGTATGATGAATAAAATCAATCCTAAAAAATTGCTCAAAAGCAAATGGACCGCGGCAGAAGCGAAAAACAGGGAAAAGCACTTTATGGTGACTGAAGTAGAGTTTGACGAAGCAGGAATGGTAATTTCCTGCTTCCTGGAAGCCATTATATCCAGGCGTTCAATTCCAATACAATGGCATGATTTAAAAGACAAAAGTCAATGGATCCATGGCTGGAAATAACGCATACAATTTATATAGATACACCTAACAAGTTCAGGCAAGCCGACCCGGCAAATTCAGGCAGGATTCCAGCATGATCTGGCGGGAAAGCAGTGGTGGCGATTGCCCAATGGGCATGAGTTTCAGGGGGAAGGGCGTTAGTCCGTCGCGTACTCCGGGGTCATGGTGTCAAACAGTCTTGCACCGCCGCTTCAGCCTGATTATTTTGTGACTATTTTATATTACAAGGAGAAGTCTAATGGGTAACAAGGAGAAGTACGTCTATGCATTCGAAGAGGGTGATGGCAGCAACAAGATGCTGCTTGGTGGCAAGGGTGCCAACCTCTGCGAAATGACCCAGATCGGCATCAACGTGCCACCCGGCTTCGTTATCACCACAGAGGCCTGCCTGTATTACCTGGATCATGCTGATCACGATTTGCCCACCGGGGTGATGGAGGAGGTCCGCGAGCAGATGCGGGCACTCGAAGAAAAGACCGGCAAGACCTTTGGTGCCGGTGAGAATCCCCTGCTTATTTCAGTACGCTCGGGTTCTGCCATGTCCATGCCAGGCATGATGGATACCATTCTCAACCTCGGGCTCAATATCGACACTCTGAAGAGCCTGATTGCGCAGACCGGCAACGAGCGTTTTGGCTGGGATGCCTATCGCCGCTTCATCCAGCTGTTCGGCAAGGTTGCGATGGGGGTGAGTGACGAGATCTTCGATGCCGAATTCGAGGCGGTCAAGGAAAAGGCCGGCGCCAAAGAGGACGTTACGCTGACGGCGCGCGATCTGCGCGAAATCTCCGACCGTTTTCTGGAGGTGGTTGAGCGCGAAACCGGCAAAACCTTTCCGGATGATCCAATGGAACAGCTGGAGATGGCGGTGAAGTCGGTATTCGATTCCTGGATGGGCAAACGCGCGGTCGACTACCGGCGTGAATTCAATATCACGCCAGACCTGGCCAATGGTACCGCTGTCAACCTGTGCACCATGGTATTCGGTAATCTGGGTGATGATTCCGCGACCGGCGTGGGCTTTACCCGCTATCCTGATACTGGCGAAAACCGGCTGTTTGGCGAATACCTGGTGAATGCACAGGGTGAGGATGTGGTTGCCGGTATTCGTACTCCCAAATCGATCGATATGATGGCAGCGGAAATGCCGGCGATGTACCAGGAGCTGGAGGTGCTGCGTGATCGTCTGGAATCCCACTATCACGAAGTACAGGACTTCGAGTTCACCATCGAGAAGGGACGTTTCTACTGCCTGCAGACCCGCAACGGCAAAATGAACACCGCCGCACTGGTGCGTACCTCGGTGGATATGATGCAGGAAGGTCTGATCGATAAACAACAGGCGCTGTTGCGTATCCAGCCGGACATGCTCGAGCAGTTACTGTTTCCGCGCCTCGATCCCACTGCCAAGAATGCCCCCGTGGCTCGCGGCCTGCCCGCATCACCCGGCGCGGCAACAGGACACGCCGTGTTCGATGCCGATCGTGCCGAACATCTGGGGCAAGGCGGCCAGCGCATCATCCTGGTGCGCGAGGAAACCAAACCCGAGGACATTCACGGCTTTTTTGCATCACAGGGTATCCTGACGGCGCGTGGCGGCAAGACGTCACACGCGGCCGTCGTCGCACGCGGCATGGGCAAACCCTGTGTCGCGGGCGCCGAGGGTATTCATGTCGATGTGCAGATGCGCAAGGCCTTCGTCGGTACCCAGACCATCAGCGAAGGTGACGTGATAACCCTTGATGGCACCACGGGCGATGTCTACCTCGGCGAAGTGCCGATGATCGAGTCCGAGTTTTCCTCGGAGCTCGTCACCCTGCTGGGCTGGGCTGATGAAGCCGCTCGTCTCAAGGTGATGGCCAATGCCGACACCCCTCCCGATGCCGAACAGGCACTCAAGTACGGCGCCATGGGTATCGGCCTGTGTCGTACCGAACGCATGTTCAACGGCGTGGAAAGATTGCCTGTCGTTATAGAGATGATCGTAGCGGAAACCACTGCCGACCGACAGGCGGCACTGGACAAGCTGCTGCCGATGCAGCGCGAGGACTTCAAAGGCATCTTCAAGGCCATGGCGCCGCGGCCGGTTACCATTCGTCTGCTGGATCCGCCTATCCACGAGTTTTTGCCCTCGGAAAATCAACTGGTGGAAGAGCTCGATCAGCTGCGTCACCTGAAGGATACCGTGACCGGCATGATCATCCTGGCTGACGCCGTGAAGTTCATGTACGGCGACCGGGAACAACCCAACGTCGCCTGCCTGACTGACCCGCGGCTGGTCGAAGAGGCCATTGAGAAAAAGGCAACCATGCTGAAAAAGGTTCGCGCCCTGTACGAGGTGAACCCGATGCTGGGGCACCGCGGCGTGCGTCTGGGACTGTCTTTCCCGGAGATCTATTCGATGCAGATCTGCGCGGTTCTGGAAGCCGCTGCCGAATGCCAGCAGGAGGGTTTTGATGTCCAGCCGGAAATCATGGTACCGCAGGTCTGTACCTCGCAGGAACTGAAGCGGGTGAAGAGTTTTGCTGATGCTGTACACACGGTGGTCGAGGACAAATATGGTCTGAAAGTGGACTACAAGTTTGGCTCCATGATGGAGGTGGTGCGTTCCTGCATGCGTGCCGGCAGCCTCGCCGAGGAGGCCGAGTTCTTCTCTTTCGGCACCAACGACCTGACCCAGGCGACCTTCTCGTTCTCACGCGAGGATGCAGAGAACAAGTTCCTGCCAATGTATAACAACAGTGGCATTCTGCAGGACAATCCGTTCGAGGTGCTGGATATCAAGGGTGTCGGCAAGCTGATGCAACTGGCGGTCGAATGGGGTCGCCAGACACGCCCGGGCATGAAAGTGGGTATCTGTGGCGAACACGGTGGACACCCTCAATCCATTCAATTCTGCCACTCCATTGGTCTGAGCTATGTATCCTGTTCGAGCCCACGCGTGCCGGTGGCCCGTCTGGCCGCCGCCCATGCGGCACTGACAGATACGGACCAGTAAGCTGCCGCAGCTTCCCCATGAAAAAAATGCAGCACAGGGCGCCAGATACAAGCAGGGCAGGCTTGTTGCCCGGGCCGGGGAGACGGCTAAACACGGCGAGCAGGTACGGACAGCATCAAGGCGTGCCTGATGATCATGGCACCGATGTTGAACAGACGATGAAGTTATCACCATGTAAAGGGGTCGAAACCCCCTTGCATGGTGAGCTGGTATTAGCTAGACATCGTAGGTGGTGGAGGCAGTATCACCACCGCGGCCCGTCCAGTTGGTGTGGAAGTACTCACCACGAGGCTTATCGGTGCGCTCGTAGGTGTGTGCACCAAAGTAATCGCGTTGTGCTTGCAACAAGTTGGCAGGCAAACGTGCTGTGCGGTATCCATCAAAGTAGCTTAGTGCCGCACCAATGGCAGGGGCAGGAATACCGTTGGTCACTGCCATTGCCGTGACACGGCGCCAGCCAGCCTGAGCCGCCTCAACCTTGTTCTTGAAGTAGTCATCCAGCAACAGGTTGCTGATATCCGGGTTGGCATCAAAAGCTTCCTTGATGTTGCCCAGAAATGCAGAGCGGATGATACAGCCGCCACGCCACATCAATGCGATGCCGCCGTAGTTAAGATTCCAGCCATTTTCTTTGGCAGCTTCCCGCATCAAAACGTATCCCTGGGCGTAGGAAACGATTTTTGATGCAAATACAGCCTGGCGAAGATCCTCGATAAACGCGGTTTTGTCGCCGGTGAATGCAGGCGTTGGGCCTGATATAACTTTGGAGGCGGCTACGCGCTCATCTTTTTGAGCTGACAAACAACGCGCAAATACCGCTTCACCAATCAAGGTCAAAGGCACGCCGAGGTCGAGCGCAGTAATACCTGTCCACTTGCCGGTGCCTTTTTGGCCGGCCGTATCGAGAATCTTCTCTACCAGTGGCTCGCCGTCTGCGTCTTTATAGGCCATGATGTCGCGGCTGATTTCGATCAGGTAACTGTCGAGGTCGCCCTTGTTCCACTCGGCGAAAACTTCGTGCATCTCGTCGGCGCTCATGCCAAGCAGTTGTTTCATGATTTGGTAGGCTTCGCAGATTAACTGCATGTCGCCGTATTCAATACCGTTGTGCACCATCTTCACAAAGTGACCGGCACCATCTTCACCTACCCAGTCACAGCACGGCGTCCCGTCATCTACCTTGGCCGAAATGTGCTGGAAGACAGGCTTCACGTGAGGCCATGCTTCTGGCGAGCCGCCGGGCATGATTGAAGGGCCGGTGAGTGCGCCTTCTTCACCACCGGAAACACCGGTGCCAATAAATAGCAGGCCTTTTTCTTTCAGGTAGGCGACGCGACGGTTGGTGTCCGGGAAGTGGGTATTGCCGCCATCGATAATGATGTCACCCTGGTCGAGTAGCGGGATCAGTTGTTCGATTACCGCGTCAACAGCCGGACCTGCTTTCACCATCAGCATGATTTTACGAGGTGAAGACAGTGAATCAACCAGCTCTTCAATAGAGTGGGCGCCACGGATGCTTTTGCCCCGGGCGCGACCGTTAATGAAGTTATCAACCTTGTCTGTTGAGCGGTTGTAGGCGGTAACGGTATAGCCATGGTTGGCCATATTAAGGATCAGGTTTTCACCCATAACGGCGAGGCCGACAAGACCGATATCTGACTTTTCTTTCATAAGGTGAGTTGCATGTCCTGTGAGGTGAACGCTGTATATTGATGACTTCCCTGCAGTTGCAGGAATGTGCGTTTGCGAGGTTGCCAGGGAATATTTTGCGGGCCGGCAAACATACCATTATTGGTCTTGTGATGGAATATTAGCGCCCGGCTTTTGTGCAAACGTTGACCAACAGCTGAGTAAACTAACAAGCAGCACCTTTGTGAGGTCCTTTTTGGTGTATGTGTGGCGCCCCGATATGTTGATAGCAGCAGGTTAAACTGTCAGCTCCGCATCGCATTGGCCAGCGGCCGGAACTGCAGGGTATAGAACATTTCCAGGTAGCGTTGCGTTTCGGCCCGATCCAGGTCGGTGACATAACGCCAGAAACCGTACACCCGCGACAGGGTCATCAGGCGCTCGGCATAGCCTTTCCAGGTATAGCGCTCGTTTACCCGCTGCAGGGCGCCCAGGGAAATACGTCGCCACTCTTCAGGGTCCTGTCGGCAGCGGGCGAAAAATTCCGCCATGCGCTGCGCTGCGGCAGGGCCATGATTGGGATCGATATGGAAACCCGAGATACCGTCCTCGATGATCTCCTGGGGACCACCGAAACAGGTCGCAAAGGTCGGCAGGCCGGTACCCATCGCTTCAATGACCGTGAGACCAAACGCCTCAAACAGGGCCGGCTGTGCAAAGACGCCGCCATGGTCGGCAATCACCCGATACAGTTCTCCGGAAAAGGCCTTGTCCAGGTACTTGCCCAGCCATCTGACTTCGCCATCCAGCCCAAACTCATCCATCAGGCGGTGCATGAACTCGATCTGTTCCCGCTCCTCTGTGTCACCGGCCTTTTCCGGGTCGATATGCCCGGCGACCACCAGCAGATTTGCCTCGGCACGCAACTCGGGGGACTCCGCATACCATTTCACCAGGCCGGTAATGTTCTTGATCTGGTCCATGCGCGCCATGGTGAACACGATGGGCCTGTCGATATCCTTGAGTACACCACGGATATCCTCGCTGGTCTGCCGACCAAACAGCAACTCCTCGAATTCCGCTTGCAGGTGACTGAGCCGCCGTTCGGTCTCGGTCGCGGGAAAATAGATCTCCGGATCCGCTCCCGGTGAGACAATGTTAAATTTTGGATCGAACACATCGATACCGTGCACCACCCGGTAGAGCCCCGGCATGGTATAAGCCCCGTGTGCCTCATACTGACCGACGCTGTCCTCTGTCCCTGCGATTTCCTGATAGGTGGAGGTAATAATGAAATCCGCCTTGTTCATTGCTATCAGGTCCGCGGTAAACTGGCAGGAAAAGTGATACTGCTCCTCGTTTTCCTTCCAGTAGAGGTCTGAATACAGGTATTTTGTTTTTTCCAGCGCGTGCGCGATATTGCACTGCGTCACCCCGAGCCGTTGCGACATGATCGACGCCACCAGGTTGCCGTCCGAGTAGTTACCGATAATAAGGTCCGGGCGGCCACTCAGTTCGGCCAGCATCTCGCGTTCGGCATCAAGACTGAAGCGTTCCAGGTACGGCCAGACCTCAAACCTGGAAATCCAGTGCGGCAACACCTCGCCTGCAGCATTCACAAAGGGGACGCGCAGGATCCGTGCATTGCGGGTTTCGGTGATCAACTCGATGCGCTGGTCACAGGAAGTCCCGTCAGCCTCCGGGATGAGACGTGTCACCACCAGGATCTGCGGCTCGATATCGAGCCCTTGCTCTGCAAGGCGGCTGTGCATTTCCTGTTCCAGGGCACGGACCTGGTCAAGAATATAGACTATCTGGCCTCCGGTATCCGGCCGCCCCAGTACACCCGACTGGCCAAACCAGCCGTGTGGCGACAGGATGGTGATGGAAAAGATCATCGGAATGCGCGCCAGGAATTTCTCCAGGTTGCCTGGCGATGGTGCCTCGAGGATGTCAAGCAACAGTTGCATGGTCTCGCGCATGCGCGCCGCGTCTTTTCCCCAGCCGGGTTCGAACCCCATGGTCCGCAGTTCGCTGCATAAGGCACCATAATCGGCTGCGGGATCCACATCCGCCAGGTAATCGTCGGCAGCACGCAGTGTGCTGCGCAGTCCCTGCACATCCTTGACGGTTTCGTTCAACATCAGCTGCTGTTCCCGGTAACTGTGCACCCTGAGAAAGTCCAGCAGCCGTTTGTCTCCCTTGCCGAGTTCTTCGAACAGGCGACTCGACAGGCGGCGGTTCAGAAACTCGACGCCGCGACCGATGGAGCGTGTCTCATGCATTTTCGGAAACTCGCGTGAGAACGGCTCCAGGTCGATTTCCAGCTCCCAGCTCCAGTCCTCCTGGCTTCCGTCTATCAAGTGCTCCTTGAAATACAGGAAGCGGCTGACACTGACACGTTCCATGCTCATGGTATCCATATGCACCCGCATGTATTCCCAGCGGCCTACGCGAACCCGCAGCGCCAGGTAGATCCAGGCGGTGTCGACCACCGCTTCCTGCACCCGGCAGAGTAATTTTTCCAGCGGGCTATTGCGCAGACTGTCGCCTTCCGGCTGCGCGCACAGTTCGGCAAGCGCATCCTGTATATCACTGCGCAACAGGAATGCCCGTTTCATAGCCAGCAGATGGTGCCACACCCGGTGAACCTGGTTACGCTCCCTGTATGTGAAACTGGCAAGCGCATCGAAAAATACATCATCCAGTGTCATATCAATTTCCAGTTTTCAATAAATGGTTGGTAAAACCCGGGATCGTTGTGCGTTGCCCCGCGGACGCCCGTTATGGCCGAGGCAAATGCCTGGGCATGCTCCAGCATCAACGGCAAACTCCAGCCGCGCAGCAGGCCCAGCATCATCACGCTGGTAAAGGCATCGCCTGCACCCACCGTGTCGATGACCTCGCTGTGGCCCTGTGGCTGAACCCTGAATTCCTCGCCGCCAGACGCCAGCACCACGGCACCTGCAGCCCCGCATGTGACAATCAGCAGCTCGGACCCGCAGCACTCCTGCAAGTGCAGCATTTGTGCCTGCAGTGTGTCTGCTTCGGGTGCCAGCAGCGCCAGCTCAGCTTCATTCAGCTTGATCCAGCCCGCGCCCTGCAGCAATGATATGACGGTTTCCCGCTGCCACCAGGGAGAACGCAGGTTGATATCAACCAGCCGCTGCAGGTTCCTGCCCTGTTGCAGCTGCTGCAATGCATGCCTGGACTCAGCATTGCGAACCGCAAGACTGCCATGGTAGAGCAGCGCACAGTCCGGCAGCGGCGGCATGGCGGCGGGGTCGATGAAGTCATAGGCCTGGTTATCGACAATATCGTAGCCGGGTTCGCCGTCCTCGATGCGGATGTCGACGCTGCCGGTCGGATGGGTGGAATCGAGCTGCAGACCGGAGGTATCCATCTCCCAGGCATGCATGGTGTCACGTATCGTGCGGCCGAGGGCATCATTCCCCACCCGGGAAATAAACAGCGGCTCCATGCCAAAGGCCTGCAGGTGCCAGGCGACATTGAAGGGCGCGCCGCCAAGCACCACACTGCCGTCGGGAAACCGGTCGAACAGGACCTCCCCGAATATCACCGGACGCTGGCCTGAAAAATCGGTCATTCTGCCTGGCCCGCATCGCAGCTGCGGAAGAAGCGGTAGTGTTCAATCGCCTCGAGGATGCCTGCTGCATACGGCTGTTTTGCGAAATAGATGTGTTCCACATCCATCAGCGCCGAGAGTTCCTCGTGGTGGCGATTGGCGACGACAACCGCCATGGTATTACCCCGCATCATGTCCTCGTCAGCGCCGGATCCTCCCGCCACCAGCATATGTTCCAGCGGGATGCCCCACTGGTCAGCGAACCAGCGTAACGCAAAGCCCTTCGAGGCCCGTACGGGCACGATATCGAGGAACTGGCCAAATGACATAAATACCGAAACAGTCTGTTCATGCTGATGCAGCAGGTTGTTGATTTCCTCCAGGCCCGGTGCATGCTTGGGGTCGATGTAATAGCTTATCTTGAAACTGCTCTGTTCGGTCTTTGGTTGCAGCTTGATGCCAGGCAGATCCGCAAGAATCCGTAAAACCGTCTTCCTGTTCCAGAGGTGGTCAATGTGATGAACCCAGGCATAATCAGCAGTCAGGCGCGGGGCATAGTGGATTTCCGTACCCAGGCTGGTAATCAGCACATCGGGTTGTGGAATACCGTATTGCTTCATCACGCGCAGCGCGGCGTCCAGCCGCCGCCCCGTGGCAATACCAAAGGTTGCGCACTTGCGGTTCTCCCGCATCACGGTGATAAATCTCGCCAGTGACTTCGGATCGGTCAGCAGGTTCTGGTCAAGATCAGTGAAGATTGCGCGGTCATGGTACAGCGACGGTGTACGCAGTAGTGGCGTGCGCACCGGGGGTTCGGCCCGGTTCACAGTGAAGTGCACGGCATCAAGGTACTGCTCGACATGTGCGTCCCAGGAATAGTGGCGCCGCACCCCCGCCAGACCATTGTCTGCGAGCGTCTGCCAGGTCTTCTTGTCACTGAGAATCTTTAGCAGGGCCTTCCTGATGGCAGACTTGTCAAGCGGGTCGATCAGGTAACCGTTGTGGCAATTGCTGGTGATATCGCGCGGCCCGCCATCTTCGGTTGCCACGATCGGGAGGTAGCTGGCAGCGGCCTCGATCAGGGTCAGTCCAAACGGTTCAGTTAGTGCAGGATTGATGAACACACCACCACTGGCGGATGCCAGGCGGTAGAGGACCGGGACATCATCCTGCTGATGCTGTTTCGGATAGGCCACTTTGCCATACAGGTCGTACTGGTCAATGGTCAGCAGCAGGTCGGTCAGTATTTCCTGCGGCCTGCTGCTCATTTCACGGACATCATCCCGGGTACCGGCAACGATCACCAGGTTGGCGGCCCGCTGCAGCTCAACGGATTCGCCATATACTTCCAGCAGGGTGCCCAGGTTCTTGCGCTTGTCCGGTCGCGACATCGCCATGATTATCGGTTTGTCCGGGTGACTGAGAAAGCGCGCCAGTTCGTGCCGCATTGGACTGTCTGGCTCACTGCCGTCTGGCGGGTAAAACAGATCCAGTTCCGTACCAGGCGGGATGACCGTCATCTGTTCGGGCTGATAGTGCTTGTACAACCCGTATTGTTCCTCGATTTCCTGGTGGGTACTGGTGATCACCAGGTCCGCAACCCCCAGTACATCCTCCTCAACCTCGATGCGTCGGGAAATATTGTACTGGCGTTCGATTTCATCCCGCTTCAGGCCGCTGGCCAGTAGCCGCTGGCGTTTCACCCTCCCCAGCGAGTGACCGGTGTGCAGCAGCGGGATTCCCAGTTGGCTCGACAAGCGGATGCCGACATACCCGGCATCCGCATAATGACTGTGGACGATATCCGGTGTCAGCTGATTCTCGCGGATGAAGCCCAGGGCATTGTCTGCGAAGGCGTCAAGGCAATCCCACAAGTGCTCCTTTGGGAGGTAGGCGTCTTCGCCGCAATCAATGCGGATGATGCTGACTTTATCGGTGAGGTGTTCTTGCCGGCGGGCATAATCCGAACTGACGGCCGAATCCAGCAGCCGCCGGGTGAGCAGGTCTACTCGCGCCACATCATCGCGCTCACCGAGGGTGCGGGCCAGTTCCACGACATAGCGGGTCTGGCCACCGGTGTCGTCGTCAGTGCCCAGCTCCATATCGTGGCCGCGGATCAGGCCATGAATGCTTATCAGTATGAGATGCAGCTTGCCATTCCCGCTGGACATGCCCGGTCAAGTCCTTTCACTGATTTTGGGTGAAATAATCACCGCTATGAATGTAACAAAATTATTGATTTAAATAAATAATTTACAATGCACAGGCAAACATATCACTGGCCTG
>CAJQPV010000051.1 GCA_905480305.1 uncultured Gammaproteobacteria bacterium
GGTTCAAGACATGCGCTGCTGTTCGGTTTGCTGTTGATGCTCGCAAATAATGCTTACCCGGCTTGTCCGGAGTCACTCGACTTTCACAAACGTCCGCTGAACGGCACACAGCCACAGCACCTCTGCGACATGATGAGCGGGAAAGTTGTGCTGGTAGTTAATACCGCGAGTAAGTGTGCTTACACACCACAATACGATGGCCTGGAAAAACTCTACGAGCGTTATCAAAAACAGGGATTAATCGTGGCTGGTTTCCCCTCCAATGATTTTGCCGGCCAGGAACCGGGCACAGAAAAGCAGATCCAGGATTTCTGCCGGCTTACCTACTCCGTAGGGTTCCCGATGTTTGAAAAAGTCCGGGTCAAGGGTGCGATGGCAGACCCGTTTTACAAGCACCTGGCCGCTGCAAGCGGCGAACAACCAGGCTGGAATTTCCACAAATATCTGATCGACAGGGATGGGCGTGTAGTCGCCAGTTTTCCCAGCCAGGTGACGCCGGATGACAAGCAGCTGCTGCGCAAGATCGAGGAACTGTTGTAAACACGTGATGCTTCGCAGACGACCAACATTCATGGGTGCATCAAGTATTGCGACGGTACTCATTTCGATATACAGGAGTCAGTAACATGTTTGAACCGCATTCTGGAAAGCAGTCCGCCAGGCTTATCAGGATAGGCGTCAGTGCCTGCCTGCTAGGCAGTAATGTCAGGTTTGATGGCGGCCACAAGCGCAGCCGTTTTATTACCGACTCACTGGCTGAACATTTCGTGTTTACAGCATTTTGCCCGGAAGTGGCGATCGGTATGGGTACGCCGCGACAACCGATCCGACTCACAGGAGATGCGCAAAGCCCTGAAGCTGTCGGTGTAAAAACACCGGAACTCAATGTAACCCAGCCGCTGCGGGCCTATGGTAAAAAAATAGCCGGCGATATTGATGGCCTGAGTGGTTTTATCCTTAAAAAAGACTCGCCCAGTTGTGGCATGGCGCGTGTCAAGGTTTACAACGACAAGGGCATGCCTGAGCGTGTCGGCACAGGTCTTTTCGCGCGAGAGCTGATGCATGCCAATCCACTGTTGCCGGTGGAGGAAGAAGGTCGGCTGAATGATGCTGAGCTGCGTGAAAACTTTATCAACCGGGTCTATGTCTATGCGCGCTGGAAGGCACTGATTGATGCCGGTTTAAGCAAAGCAGGATTGATCAGTTTTCATAGCGCGCATAAATGTCTCGTCATGTCGCACAGTAACGAGATGTATCGCGAACTGGGTCAGATGCTGTCGGACTTAAGCCGCGCGCCACTCGCCGACATCGCAGACAGTTATATCACCCGCTTGATGCAGACGCTTCGCCGGCCGGCGACACGCAAACGGCACACCAATGTAATGCAGCATTTGCTCGGCTATCTGAAGAATAATCTGGATTCTGCGCATCGCGCCGATCTCGGCGAGACTATCGATTCATATCGGCGTGGTGAGTTTCCGCTGGTCGTGCCAATCCGCCTGTTGCAGCATCATTTCAGCATGCATCCTCATCCGTATATCAACGAGCAGGTATACCTGGCCCCGCATCCGCAGGCCTTGCTGTTAAGAAATAACCTGTAAGCCCGGCCGCATGAACGAGGCAAGGCAGTTTGGTGTGGTGATTGTCGGCGATGAATTGCTCAGCGGCAAGCGCACCGACAAACACCTGTCACATGTTATAGAAACCCTGCATGCCCGTGGCATGTGCGTCGCCTGGTCAAGAGTGGCAGCTGATAACCACGACAGGCTGGTAGATGAGTTGAGGCTGACCCAGTTGGATTCGTTGCCGGTTTTTTGCTTTGGTGGCATCGGGGCAACGCCCGATGATCAGACCCGGCAAGCTGCTGCCAGGGCATTCGGTACCCGTCTGGTCAGACATCCGGGTGCTGTCGGTATGATTGAAGGCCGCTTTGGTCGAAAGGCCTGTCCGGACCGTGTGCGGATGGCTGAGCTTCCTGAAGATTGCTTGCTGATTCCAAACCCGCAGAGCCGGATACCGGGTTTTACCCTGTTCGATCATCATTTTTTCCCGGGATTTCCATCGCTGGCCTGGCCCATGCTCGACTGGGTGCTGGATCAATACTATTGTCACGACATGCTGCCGGAAGTGGAGCAATCAGTCAGGGTATTCGATGTTCACGAATCAGCACTGATTCAGCTAATGGATGAGCTGTCTGCCAATCATCCCCGTGCAAAAATATTCAGCCTGCCGCATATGGCAGCTGTTAATTCAATCGAGCTTGGCTTTCGCGGACAACAGGCAGCGGTTGAGGCTGCATTTTCAGACCTGCTGGCAGCGTTGAAAACGCGCGCCGTCGAATTTGAAAATCTCGATGCAGGGGCGCCCGCAAAAGTGCTCAGGCAGGCTGTCGTTTAATGCGGTCCCATGAAACCAGCGCCTCTGTGCGGCTGATTTTCAGGTCGACCACTGGCTCGGGGTAATCCTTGCCGAGGCGGATGCCCGCATCGACCAGGGTTTTTGGTTCGGCTGACCAGGGTTGGTGAATGTATTTGTTTTCCAGGTTGGCAAGTTCGGGTATCCAGCGGCGGACATAGTGGCCGGCCTTGTCGAATCGTTCGCCCTGCAAGACCGGGTTGAATATACGAAAAAAGGGTGCGGCGTCGGCGCCGCTGCCTGCTGTCCATTGCCAGCCCATGGTGTTGTTCGCCAGGTCGGCATCCACCAGGGTATCCCAGAACCAGCGCGCGCCTTCCTGCCAGGGTATGCGCAGGTTTTTGGTTAGCAATGAAGCAACCAGCATGCGTACCCGGTTGTGCATGTACCCGGTCGCCCATAGTTCACGCATGCCGGCATCCACGATTGGGATGCCGGTCTGGCCGCGCTGCCAGCTTGCCAGTGTGTCGGCATAGTCAGTGCGCCAGGGAAAGCGTTCAAAACGTTTATCAAGTGGTTGCAGGGGAGTGTCAGGGAAGTGAAACAGCTGGTGCTGGCTGAATTCACGCCAGCACAATTGACGCAACCAGCTTTCAGCTGCAGCCACGGTGCCGGGTGATGTATCTGACGCTGCCAGCTGCGAAAGATAATGCCATAACTGTATCGG
>CAJQPV010000052.1 GCA_905480305.1 uncultured Gammaproteobacteria bacterium
CTCGTCACCCTTGAAACGGTTTTCGTATTTCTGCCGGGTGACGAGATCCAGACCACGTACCTTGTAAAGGGTGCTGCCGCTGCGCGAGGACGGACTTTGTACATCCAGTCCCTTGATCAGAATGTTGCGCCCGTCAATATCGAGCACCAGTCCTTTTTTCAGGTCGCTTGCTTTCATGCCGGTTGATTCTCAGGCGTCGTGATGGTGTCCGCCCGGCCCGTGTACATGACCATGCTCAAGTTCTTCTGCGGTAGCGTCACGAATCTCCATGACGATGACCTCAAAGTTGAGAGTGACGCCGGCCAGCGGGTGGTTGCCATCAACAACAATCGTGTCATCTGCAACGCTTTTAACAGTGACGACGACCATTTGGCCGTCCGGACCCTCGGCATTGAACTGCATACCGGCTTCAATTTCCTGCTCCGGCGGGAACATGCTGCGGGGAACATCCTGTGCCTTGGCTGCATCATGGATGCCATAGGCCTCTTCCGGCGGAATGGTTACCGAGAAGGTATCGCCACTGGCTTTGCCGGATAATGCATTTTCAAGGCCGGGAATAATGTTGCTGGCGCCGTGTAAATAGCAGAAGCTGCCATCTTCAGATTTGTCGAGAATGTTGTCGTCATTATCTTTCAGGGTGTAGTTGAGGATGACGACGTGGTTGTTGGCTATCTGCATGGAAAAACTCCTGTTATTTGCTTAATGTAGTGCTTGATGCTGTAGATTCGGCGGCAAATGGTATCACAGTCTTTCGAATGTTGGGTGAACAAGGACATGAACTGGCAGGTTTACATCATAGTTTGTACGGATAATTCGCTCTACACGGGCATCACTACCGATGTAGAACGGCGCTTGCGCGAACACATGGCGGGGAAACAGGGCGCCCGCTATTTCCGTGGACGCACGCCGGAGAAAGTGGTCTACCTGGAAAACGCGCATAACCGCAGCACTGCCAGCAAGCGCGAGGCGGCCATTAAAAAACTGCTGCGCGCGGATAAATTGCGCTTGATTGACTCTGCTTTCAATGAACTGAATGCAGCCGCTGTACGCCTCAGGACTTGACCTCTGCCGAGGGGGCCTTTTTTTTCCCGGGGGCGGACTTTCGAGGTGGTTTCTTGGTTTCCAGCGTAAACCAGTCAATGCTGGTGATCTCGTGGAAATAATCGGCCTCATCGGTCAGCAGCCGCGAGGTGGTTGCCGGTACGGCGGCAATTTCCACGCGTACGCCTTCCGCTTTCAAATGCCTGACCAGTTCGACGAAATCCGAGTCGCCGGACATGATAATGATAGTATCGACCTTGTTGGACAGTTGTGTGGCCTTGATAGACAGCGGGATATCAGCACTTTTGTGGCAAGGACGAACTGATCCGTGGTAGTTGCTGTGCAGCCGCTCCTTCAATTTACTCGAGATCTGCTTGCCCTCACGAAAGTACACCAGTCGGTTCAGGCCGCGGTTCCCCAGCAGGCGGGGGACCAGGGTGTCGAAATTCAGCATGGTATTCTGCTTGTTGGTTTCTGAATGAATGCTGCGCTCGATGTTGTTGCCATCAATCAGAATGGCAACAGACTGACTGATGTGGACGATACCGGTGTCTTCCTGTGTCATAAAGCTGTCCCTGGATTAAAAGCGCAAAAGCAGCGCAGTAAAAGGCTCCCGCATTGTACAATGCGTCAGATTTTTAAAACACATATTCACCGGATATCAGGAGTTAAAAATGGGAATAGCCTTGTTATTGCATTTACTGGCGGCAGTTGTCTGGGTTGGCGGAATGTTTTTTGCCTATGTTGTCTTGCGCCCGGTGGCGGCCGCACAACTGGAACCCCCGGCGCGACTGACGCTATGGGTTGGCGTATTCAAAGTGTTTTTTCCGTGGGTGTTCGCAGCAATCGTGACCTTGCTGTTAAGCGGCTACTGGATGGTGTTGTCATTCTATGGAGGCTTTGATGCGATCGGCATGCACGTGCACCTGATGATGTGGGCCGGTTATGTGATGATACTGCTGTTTTTTCATGTGTTTTTCGCACCGTTCAAACGCCTCAAGCGTGCTGTCGCTGCTGCAGACTGGCCGGCAGGAGCCAAGAGCCTGGCGCAGATCCGTGTCCTGATAGGGATTAATCTGTCGATTGGACTTGTCGTTGTTGCTATCGCTTCGGGTGGACGTTACCTGTTGTCCTGATATACCGGTATTGACTTGCCAGTAGCAGCATCTGTGACTACAGTTTGGACAGACAGTTAGAAAACTGTCAGTTACCAGGGAGGAGCATGATGTGACAGATTCCACAGGCAATAATGGTGCGGCTACCCCGGATTTTCGTTACGCGCCATCCGGTTGGTCGAAGTTATCGGCAGAGAGTGAAGCCTCGGCTGCAGGTCTGACACCGGTGGCTGAACACTGGGAGGCAGTGAATGCCTTGCAGGAGTTTTTCTCTCGCCATGATGAACCCCGCATCAATGCGCGCGAGTTGCGTGATGCGCTGGAAGAAAAATTCCATTCCCGGGGCGGTATGAAATATCTCTATCGTCTGTTTCCGGGCGGTCCGGTGACGCAGGGTTGCCTGGTGGCTGGACTGGAAGCACCAGCCGGAAGTGCGGATACAGGGTTCGGTAGTGTTAAGTAAGCCCGTTTGTTTACAATTATTCTTATGCATCGTTTGCTAACGTTTCGTGGGCGTCCCCTGTGCCTGACCGTCAGCCAGCGGGCACTGGCACAGCTTGCCACAGGGTTTCACCCCTGTTTCTTGAAATGGAACTGTATTTCAGTTGTTTGATTCGCAAGCGCGTGCTGGTGGGTGAGTCGATTGAAGAGGCTGATGCGGTTGTGCTTGCTGACAGGTTGATCGCGAGTTTTCGCCCGGTGGTAACAGAGACCTGCGCGATGCGTGATGTGGAAAGGGATAATCCTCCGCTAAAGGATATGCCGATTCTGCATCCCGAGCGTTTTT
>CAJQPV010000053.1 GCA_905480305.1 uncultured Gammaproteobacteria bacterium
ACCACTGATAAAATAGACCGCTGCCAGCTGCGTGGCGAGGTGAGCATCAATTTGTTCGGGAGTTAACTGCATTTGCTGCCGTGCCCTAGCGCGCTGCTACCGCAATCCTCATCATGGCCATATTCACCAGGTTTTTTTGCAGGGTATGGCGTACTGCATCCTTCTCGCGTTCGCTGCCAAGCACATCCGTGCTCTTGTACAGGTAGGCGCGTCTCATTGTGACCGTCTGCGACTCAACGATCGGCAGATTCTCTGCAGTCGCCACGGAAAACTGAATGGTCTGCCTGAGCTCGTATTCCAGTACCTTGCCGGATGTATTGACCGACAGCACATCGCGTTCCCTGTCATCCGCCTGGATACGCAATACGGCGGTAGCATCCTCAAGATGCTCCGTCACTTTCGCCCCGCGTGTCCGCAGCGCCGCGGCAAAATCATCAACCAGCGTACTGAAGGGGTTGCTGCTTTGTATATAGGTTACTGCCATCTCTGGCGGCAAGGCCTCACTGCCGCGCAAGTGAAAGCCACATGCGGACAGACTCGCTATAACGAACATCACCAGCAGACACCTTGCCAGCCGGTTGCCGGGAAAAACATGTAACTTCATTACCTGCCCCACTAGATCACCACATTCACAAGCTTGCCCGGTACAATAATTATTTTTCGCACCGGCTTGTCGGCGATGTGCTTGAGCACGTTCTCTTCAACACTGACGGCCGCCTCGATCTCTTCTTTTTGCGCATCGACCGCGACACTGATCTTGCCGCGCACCTTGCCGTTGACCTGCACCACCAGTTGCATGGATTCCTGCACCAGCGCCGATTCGTCCACTAGCGGCCAGCGGCAATCGATCACTGCCTGCTCATGTCCGAGTGCGGCCCACAGGGTGTGCGTGATGTGCGGCACAATAGGCGACAACATCAACACCACCGCCTCCAGCGCTTCCTGCATCACCGCCCGTCCCTGTGCCGAACCATCCTCAAAGCGGCTTATTTCGTTGAGCAATTCCATGTTGGCAGCGATGGCGGTATTAAAGGTATAGCGCCGACCGACATCATCACTGACCTTGGCAAGCGTTGCATGCACACTCTGGCGCAACGCCTTTTGTGCCGCAGTCAGACTGTCCTTCTGCAGCACCTCTGCCGGCCCGGCGTTTATATGCCCGTGCGCCAGCTTCCATAAACGTTTGAGAAAGCGGTGCGCGCCCCCCACGCCGGAATCCGCCCACTCCAGTGACTGTTCGGGCGGCGCGGCAAACATGGTAAACAGACGTACTGTATCGGCGCCGTATCGATCAATCAGCCCCTGCGGATCGACAGTGTTGCCCTTCGACTTTGACATCTTGGTACCATCTTTCAGCACCATGCCCTGTGTCAGCAGGCAGGTAAATGGTTCATCGGAAGTCAACAGTCCTTCATCGCGCATCAGCTTGTTAAAAAAACGCGCGTACAGCAGGTGCAGCACGGCATGTTCAATACCGCCGACATACTGGTCAACCGGCAGCCAGTAGTCGGCACGCTCATCCAGCATGCCATCATTCTTGTCGGCGCAGGCATAGCGCGCGTAATACCAGGATGATTCAAAAAACGTGTCAAAGGTATCGGTTTCACGCTCCGCACTGCCGCCACATTCCGGGCAGGTGGTATTGATAAACTCAGCCATTTTCTTCAATGGCGAACCGGTCGCATCAACCGTCACAGCGGTTGGCAATACCACCGGCAGGTCTGCCTCGGGCACTGGTACCGCGCCACAGGCAGCACAGTTAATCACCGGTATCGGACAACCCCAGTAACGCTGTCGTGACACACCCCAGTCACGCAGGCGGTAATTGACCTGGCGCGAACCCTTGCCAGCCTGTTCCAGCCAGTCGCCGATGGCCTCGAAGGCCTGCCCGGAACTGAGTCCGCTGAATTCTCCGGAATCCTGTAACTTACCCTTTTCGGTGAAGGCACAAGCGGCAAGATCAACGGCCTGCGCATCATCAAGCGGGGCAATAACCTGCCTGATAGCGAGCCCGTTTGCCTGTGCAAACTCAAAATCACGCTGGTCGTGTGCCGGCACCGACATCACGGCACCGGAACCGTATTCCATCAGCACAAAGTTGGCTGCCCACACGGGCACTTCTTCACCGGTTACCGGATGCACAGCTTTCAGACCGGTATCGATACCCTTCTTTTCCTGCGTTGCCAGATCGGCTTCCGCCATCCGCGTATTGCGGCACTCTTCGATAAACGCCTGTAACGCCGGGTTACCGGCAGCCGCCTCGACTGCCAGCGGATGTTCCGGCGCAACCGCAACATACGTTACACCCATGAGCGTGTCCGGGCGCGTCGTGTAGACAAGCAGCGTGTCGTCACGAGCGGCGATACCGAAGTGCATTTCGATACCTTCCGAACGGCCAATCCAGTTACGCTGCATGGTGCGCACCTGTTCCGGCCAGCCGGATAACTGGTCCAGATCATCCAGCAGCTGTTCTGCATAATCGGTGATCTTCAGAAACCATTGCGGAATTTCACGGCGTTCAACCAGTACACCGGAGCGCCAGCCACGACCGTCAATTACCTGCTCATTGGCAAGCACCGTGTTGTCCACCGGGTCCCAGTTGACCATCGCAGTCTTTTTATAAACAACGCCCTTCCTGAACAGGCGGGTAAAGAACCATTGCTCCCAGCGGTAGTACTCCGGATCACAGGTGGCGACTTCACGCTCCCAGTCGTAAGCAAAGCCCAGCCGCTTGAGCTGCTTGCGCATATAGTCAATGTTTTCATGGGTCCACTGTGCCGGCGGCACCTCGTTCTCAATGGCGGCATTCTCTGCCGGCAAACCAAAAGCATCCCACCCCATCGGCTGCAGCACGTTCTTGCCCTGCATGCGCTGGTAGCGGCTGATGACATCGCCGATGGTGTAATTGCGCACATGCCCCATATGCAGACGTCCGCTGGGATACGGAAACATGGACAGACAGTAATACTTCTCCCGCCCAGGGTCTTCGGTCACCCGAAAGCTCTGTTGCTCGTCCCAGTACTGCCGCGCGCCGGCCTCGATTGTGTCAGGTGTGTAAATTTCGTCCATTGTTCCACTTTGATCACAAAATTAAAGGCGGAAGAATACCTTAGCCGCGACACGCCCCACAACAAACCATTTCAGGATTCCTTCATGCCGGCGACAGGGGAAAAACATTAAGCTATTGTTATGAATTGATAATTCAGGCGCAGGAGCGGATCTCGTGCGCGATTCTGTTTGGTGATTGCAATCGCGGACGAGATCCGCTCCTGCGCTTTTCACTTCAGCAGCGCTGAAGCGTTGCTGGATATAGACTAATATGAATATAGAACAGGGAAACGACAACTTATGACTGATGAAGACGACAAAACCACCCGCGAAAAACTGCTGACCGCCTATGACGACATGATGATGCGCGTCAAGACGGCCATCGAAGAGGCCGAGGAAAGCACCCTGCCGGTGCTGCAGCGATTTATCCACAATGCCCGTGATACCGCCGTGGAACTGGAAGAATTGACCAAGGAAGAATCGGAGAAGATCGCCTACTATCTGCAGCGCGACCTGCAGGACGCCGGCAAACACCTGGCCGAGACCGGTCATGAACTGGGGGACTGGTTACGCTTTGATATTCACCAGGTCGAGGACCGCCTGCTGTCGATACTGTCCCGGGTTGCCGATCACACGCGCCTGGAGCTGCAACAGTTTGAACATGACATCGAGGCCGGTCCGGCATGGAACACCGGCGAGGTCACCGGCCCCGGCACCCTGGTTTGCGACAGCTGCGAGACCATCATGCGTTTTCATGCCACCGGGCATATAACAGCCTGCCCCAACTGTGGTCACACCGTATTTCATCGCAAAACCGTGAAAGACGAATTATAGCGAGGCCGTACGCGCAGCTGTATCCAGCAGCGCAGGAGCGCGTCTCGTGCGTGATCACCCTGCCTTTCTGCGACAAACCAGCCCGCACAAAAACAAACAGCCGATACTGAAAAGCACCACCGGTGTATTACCCGTTTTCACGTATGGGGTGGCGCCCTGCATCGGCAGCACAGCAGCTTTGACCACGGCAATCTCGAATTGCCGACTCTGTTCGACGATAGCACCGCGGTGGTCTATGATCGCTGTGATACCGGTATTGGTGGCACGCAACATGGGACGCCCGGTTTCCTTTGCGCGCAGGCGCGCCATCTGCAGGTGCTGGTGTGGCGCCAGTGAATCACCGAACCAGGCATCATTACTGATGTTCACCAGCATGGCCGCATCCGGCAGGTCCCTGATAATCTGCTCGCCAAACACAACCTCATAACAGATGGAACTGGACACCGGATACCCGGCAGCCTGCAACAGGGTCTGGGAGGCACCGCCACTGGAAAAATCAGCATTCGGTACCGCCAGCGCGTCCAGGGTATTGCCGATCAGCCAGCGCAACGGCAGGTACTCCCCATACGGCACCAGGTGCTGTTTGTAATAAAAACCCTGCTCGCCGCCTAGCGAAATAATCGCATTAAAATATTCCCAGTTCTGCTTTTCCAGCACCGGAATACCGGTCAACAACGAGATGTCGTTATTTGCCAATTCGGTTTCGAGATAGGCAATGAAGCTGTCTTCCACCTGGTCAAAAAATGCCGGGATGGCAGTTTCCGGCCATACCACCAGGTCGACATCCGTCTCGGCAAAGGTCAGTTCCGAGTAACGTGTAAAGGTACTCAGCAAATTCTCGGGTGCCCACTTGTCATCCTGACTGATGTTGCCCTGCACCAGCGCCACCTGTAATGCATCACCACGAGGCTCGGTCCAGTGTACATTGTTGAGCAACTGTCCCCCGCCCCACAGCAACAATAGCAACACCACGCCAGGCAACCGGTACCAGCCCCTGATAACTGCCACCAGTAACGCTGCCGACAGGGCCACCGTCAGACTGGTGCCAAACACTCCCAGCAGCGGCGCATAGCCACCCAGCGGCCCGTCAATCTGGCTGGTACCCATGGTTAGCCAGGGAAAACCGCTGAACACCCAGCCACGCAACCACTCGGAAATGGCCCAGCCAGCCGGTAGCGCAACCAGCAGTGACGCAAATGCCAGGCTGCGAAAATAACGCAGCAAAAAATAACCCAGCAGGGCCGGATACAAACTCAGGAAGGCAATCAATCCAAGGGTGATGAAGGTCGCTACCGGCGCAGCAACATTCCCGTACACCTTGATACTGATAAATACCCAGGAAATACCGGCACCAAAGAAACCTGCACCGAACAGAAAACCATGCCGAAACGCCAGTCCCGGCGTATCCAGCAGCCATTGATTAAACAGTATTGCCAGTGACAGGATAGCAACTGGAAACCAGCCAAACGGTGCAAATGCAGTGACAGCCGCCGCACCGGCAAACAACATCAACAACACGATGTAACGCTCGGCCAGCCGGCTCACAAGGCGTTGTCTAACTGGTCACTCCGGGCTCCGGCCGGTCCTGGCAACAGCGTCAGCTGTAACATGTGGATACGACGACTGTCAGCGCGCAGCACCTTGAACAACAGCTTGCCAATCACCGCGCGTTCACCGCGCTTGGGCAAGTGCCCGATCTCCTCAACCACCAGGCCACCGATGGTATCGAACTCGTCATCGGGAAGCGCCATGCCGAAGTATTCGTTGAAGTCTTCGACCGGCGTCAGCGCCTTGACGGTATAGTGCATTTCGCTGTGTTTGCGAATGGTGTCTTCTTCTTCTACATCGTGCTCGTCTTCTATCTCACCCACGATCTGTTCCAGCACGTCTTCAATCGTCACCATACCGGCGACGCCGCCGTACTCATCCACAACCATGGCCATGTGGTTACGGCTTGAACGGAATTCCTTCAACAACACATTCAGACGTTTGCTTTCCGGTATAAAAACAGCCGGTCGCAGGATATCGCGCACATTCAGCCGCCCGTCATTGCGCTCGAAGGCATACAGGAGCAGGTCTTTCGCCAGCAGAATACCGACTACTTCATCACGGCTGTCGCCTATCACCGGAAAGCGGGAATGCCCCGACTCGATGATGGTGCGGATGAGAACATCACGGCTGGCATCCCGCTCCAGCATCACCACCTGGGTACGCGGGATCATAATATCGCGCACCTGCATATCATCGACTTGCAGGACACCTTCAATCATGGCCAGCGCATCGGCGTCGAACAGGCCGTTCATCTGGGCATCATGCAGCGTCACCAGTAGCTGCTCGTTATCGGCAGCTGCCCTTGTCAGCCATTTGGTTAACCGGGAGAACCGGGAATGCTGCGCAGCGCCGGCAGAAGGTCGATCTTTATTCATTGTTTATCAGAAGATTACAGAATATTTATTAAAACAGTATCACTATCGTGTTTGTGCTCAGCTTACGGATTGCCGATACGCGTTTCATGCACCGTACGGATTCTGATAGCCAAGACCAGCGAGCAGCTCGGTCTCTGTGGTTTCCATCCGCAGCGCATCATTTTGCTGCTTGTGATCATAACCCAGCAGGTGCAGCACACCGTGAATCACCAGATGCGCCCAGTGCGCCTGCAGCGGCTTGCCCTGGGCGATTGCCTCGCTGGAAACCACCGGCGCGCAAATGACCACATCACCAAGCAGATCTGTCTCGACACCGGCAATGGCCTCATACGGGAAAGACAACACGTTGGTAGGACCATCCTTGCCACGGTACTGCATGTTGAGCGCGGTAATTTCTGCCTCGTCAACAATGCGTATGGTTAATTCAGCAGCCGCCTGCTCGGCAGGCAGTGCCTGCATGACCCACTGGCGAATCGAGGCCACGCCGGGGATACCATCAGCAGAAACCGCGTATTGCACATCAACCGTTAACTGTATGTCTCTCATTTGTCCACCTTGCGTTCATATGCCTCGTAAGCAGAAATAATACGTTGTACCAGCGGGTGCCGTACCACATCTGCCGAAGAAAAGAAGGCAAACCCGATATCGTCATAGTCCTTCAATACATCAGTAGCCTGGCGCAGCCCGGATTCGACATGCTTGGGCAGATCAATCTGGGTGATGTCGCCGGTCACCACGGCCGTTGAACCAAAACCAATACGGGTCAGAAACATTTTCATCTGCTCAACGGTGGTATTCTGTGCTTCATCAAGGATGATAAAGGCATCATTGAGACTGCGACCGCGCATAAAGGCCAGCGGTGCGATCTCAATAACGTTGCGTTCTATCAGTTTTGCAACCCGGTCGATGCCAAGCATTTCATAAAGCGCGTCATACAGGGGTCGCAGATAGGGATCGACTTTCTGCGTCATGTCACCCGGCAGAAAGCCAAGCCTTTCACCTGCTTCCACGGCAGGCCGCACCAGCACCAGGCGACTGACCGTTTCCTGCTCCAGCGCCTGCACGGCGCAGGCAACGGCCAGATAGGTCTTGCCGGTACCGGCAGGACCAATACCGAAGTTCAGATCGTACTTGAGAATATTACTGAGATAGCGTTTCTGATGCTCACCGCGTGGCGTTATAGCTCCTCCCGGTGTTTTGATAACAACAAATTCACTGCTGCTGCGATTGCCCTTGCCCGCTTGCTTGTCGGCGCCGGCCTCCTGCAAATGCAGATGAATCTTTTCAGGCGTCAGCGAACCGGACTCCGTCTCGGTGTAGAGGCTTTGCAAAATCTGGCTGGCGCGCCTTACCTCGCCGACACTGCCGATAATACGAAACTGGTTACCACGACTGTTAATCTCGACACCCAGACGCTGCTCCAGTTGGCGCAGGTGTGCGTCGAGCTGGCCACACAGTTCAGCCAGCCGTTCGTTATCGGCCGGTTCAAGCGAGATATCGACAGAATGGAGCTGTTTGCTCAAGAGGCCTTCAAATGTCCGCTAACATCAACAATCTCACCACGCAGTGAGTTTGGCAATGCCTCGGTAATACGCACATCAACAAACTGTCCTATTAGCCCGGGGCTGGCATCGAAATTCACCACGCGGTTGTTTTCAGTTCGACCACTCAACTGGTCAGTGCGCTTGCGCGAAACCTTCTCCACCAGTATGCGCTCGACATTACCCACCATGGCCTGACTGATGGCCGCGGCCATCTCACTGATACGCGACTGTAGACGTGCCAGCCGTAGCTTCTTTTCGGCCAGCGAGACATCATCAGGAAAATCGGCAGCCGGTGTGCCGGGACGCTGGCTGTAGATAAAGCTGAATGAATGATCAAAACCGATATCTTCAATCAAGCTCATGGTGTCCTCGAAATCCGCTGCAGTTTCACCGGGAAATCCGATAATAAAATCAGAAGACATGCTGAGATCGGGGCGTGCCTCGCGCAGGCGCCGGATAACGGACTTGTACTGCAGCGCAGTATGATTGCGCTTCATCATTGCCAGCACCCGGTCGGAACCCGACTGCACCGGCAAATGCAGATGCGACACCAGTTCAGGCACCTCCGCGTAGGCCTGTATCAAGCCGTCATTCATTTCCACCGGGTGTGATGTGGTGTAGCGAATGCGATCGATACCATCAATAGCAGCAACGTAATGAATCAAGATTGCCAGGTCTGCTGTTTCGCCATCATCCATCAATCCGCGATAGGCATTCACATTCTGCCCAAGCAGGTTCACCTCACGCACACCCTGCTCCGCCAGTGTAGCCACTTCGGCCAGGATATCATCAAAAGGCCGGCTGATTTCCTCACCGCGGGTATAGGGCACCACGCAAAAACTGCAATACTTGCTGCAGCCTTCCATAATTGAAACAAAGGCTGTCGGACCGTCCGCACGCGGTGCCGGCAGACAGTCAAACTTTTCAATTTCCGGAAAACTGATATCGATAACAGGCAAGCGTGAACGGCGCACCTCTTTGAGCATCTCCGGCAGGCGGTGCAGGGTCTGTGGACCAAACACGATATCAACGTAAGGCGCGCGTTCACGAATAGCATCACCTTCCTGACTGGCCACACAGCCACCAACACCAATCACCAGGTGTGGTCGCTCATCTTTCATTTCCCTCCAGCGTCCCAGTTCGGAAAAGACCTTCTCCTGTGCCTTCTCTCGAATCGAGCAGGTATTCAGCAACAACACATCTGCCTGTGCCGGGTCCTGCGTCAGCTGCAGTTGATGAGATGCCGCCAGCACATCCGCCATCTTGGAGGAGTCGTACTCGTTCATCTGGCAACCGTGGGTTTTGATATAAAGTTTGTCAGCCATACCTGTTCAATAAAGTGTCATTATTTCGGTCAATATACGTTGTTTCGCAGGCTGTTTCCATTTGGCTGCGACAAGCGGGGGATTTTAAACGAATCAGCCGGCATAAAAAAAGCAGGGCCCGTACATCGGGCCCTGCTTTTCAATACCTGGTTTGGCACTTCCAGGCTGCCAGGCAGCCAGAAAGTCCCTGCACCAGTTAGTTGACGCGACCCAGCACCAGCACCTCGACGCGGCGGTTTTCTGCACGGCCCTCAGGTGTCGTGTTGGTAGCAATCGGGCTGTTCTCACCGGCACCAATCGCAACCATCTTGCTGGCATCCACGCCGGCATCGATCAGGTACTGGCTGACGGCGGCAGCGCGTTGCTCGGACAGGTCCTGGTTGTAGTCATCATCACCTACATCATCGGTATGACCGATCACCTCGATGAAGACCGAACGATCCAGCATCACCCTGGCGTCGCTGATATTGCTATCAAGCACAGCCTTGCCCTGCTCTGTCAGTTCGGCACTGCGGCGCGGGAACAGCGCAACACTCGGAAAGCGAATGTTATCCAGTGCGCGCGGCTCGCCAATGACAACAATCTCGACGCGGCGGTTTTCAGCCTGGCCTTCCTTGGTATCGTTGGAAGCAATCGGGTCGTTTTCACCACGACCGATTTCACGCAGCTTGGCTGCATCAACGCCTGTACTTACGAGGTAAGCACTGACAGCCTCGGCACGACGCTTTGACAAACCAGCATTGTAGTTTGCATCACCGGTGCTATCAGTATGGCCAATGATGATACCCTCGTAGGCCTCGGACAGTTCCGGACGCAGCTGCTTGCGGTATTCGTCAATTGCAGCCTTGCCGTCATCGGTAAGCTCCGCCTTGTCGAAGGCAAACAGTGCTGCTGATGGAATCACAATGGCGCCAACCAGACCGCTGGGCGCACCCTTGATGACTTCAACCGGTGCATTCAACACCACACCATCACAACCAACCAGAGTCGCATCAGCTTCCGACCAGCTACCGGTGTGCAGGCAATCACCGGATCCGGTCTTGACGACATTGGAACTGGCGTCTTCAGCATATCCCGGGGCAGGATCACGATTTTCAGCAGCAAACACGGAACCTGCAGCCAGCATTACAGCAAGCACCGCACTTTCCAGCAGTTTGCCAGTTATTCTCTTACCAAGGGTCATCTAAATATCTCCTGAGATTAATTCGCGCGGAAGTGTAACACCTCCAGAGTGGAGGATTGAAAAAAATAACCGCGTTTCCGTGCAGGCAGATAGCCTCCCGGACGGTCCCGACAGGGACAGTTATTTCTTTCAGGAACATATACATTAGGAGGGAGCCGGCCGATAAGCCGGGTTTTATCGTGGACAGCCATTCATCTGGACACTGCGTCACCGCAGGCCTCAAGCGACCTACCCGGGAACCATGCGGGCCGCACGTAAGTTC
>CAJQPV010000054.1 GCA_905480305.1 uncultured Gammaproteobacteria bacterium
CGCCAACTACACCTTCAGTGCAGGCTGTCCTTGCGGGCGAGGAAGCGCGCCTTCTCTGCTTCAGTGGGAATTTCTTTCGCGAGTATTTCAAACAACTGGTCAACATTGCTGCTTTTCTTTAGTGCGCGCTTCAGCAACACGCCGGCCATGGGGCCAATAATCTGTGCCAGTTCCTCCTGTACCGTTTTCCTGATTGTTTCGTCCAGATCCAGACCGATTTGCTGCGGACTGACTACAGCTGCAGCGGTTATCGCTTCTTCTCGAATCATTGCTTCCTGCAGGCCGCCATCTTCCGAAGACACGACTTCATAGACCACGTGTTCCCTGACATGCTTGTCGTTGTGAACACCAATATAGCTGAATAGCTTCGGATTTTCCTTCGACAGACAACTAACCACGTCATAATAGGTACGCGAGACCAGTAACTGGTTGGGTTCTGCAAAGCTCATGATGCGCTGCGCCGAGTTGATGCCGTCGCCAATGGTATTACGGTTACCGTTGATGTCTTCCATGATCTTTATAGGGCCGAGGTTAATGCCCAGACGTACGCTGTAGCAGGTTGCGCAAATCGACTTCACCTGGATAAATGCGTCACGCAAGCCGATAGCAACATACAGAATATCCTCGGGTGCTCCGAGGTAACACATGGCCATGCCGTCGCCAGTATCCAGCTTGATGGAGTCTTCATCAGGCAGCCCCTTGAGGGCATCGACCACCAGCGTGCTGAAGTTCTGCTTCACCAGCATCTGCTGGTCATCCGGCAGCTTCGAGTAGTCGACAATATCCATGAACAGAACACTGCACAGCCAGGTACGATTTTTACGCTCCATCAGCAGCAGCCTCCCGTTACTCTTCCAGCATCTTCATCGCCTTTTCCAGGCTGCGGCGCATGCGTGTGAAGGATTTATTCAGATCTGAAATCTCGTCCTTGCCGGTATCATCAAAGGCCGGCACATCGGCATGACCGGTGCTGATTTCATCAGAGATATGCGCCATTTCCCGGACCCGATGGATAATCAGCCGGTTCAACATAATGTTAATCACGATAAAGATCAGCAGGAATATCACCAACAAAGACGCCATGAAGATCAGGAATTCCTTGCGCGACTTCTCCAGCGGCAGCGACATGGGCACACTGACAATCTGGCTGCCAACCACCTCGTCCATCTGCCAGCCAAAACCGTGTTGCTCGCCATACAGCTTGATCATGGTCTCGGGCGCGGCGTCCACGGTGCTGTGGCAGGTCAGGCAGTTTTTGTTGGTAATACGTATCGGTCGGGCGTAATAAAGCGATTTGCCCATAGGTGTCATGCGCTCGCCGGAAATCTCCGGGATGTCCGGATTATTACGAAATATCTCAATAATATCTGTTTCCCAGTCGGTGGACTTGTCACGCGGGTTAGTCGGGTTAAGCGCGGCCTCCTTGTAAGTGTACTCCGGATATTTCTCGCGCACGGTCGCAAAATTCTGGGTGGCCGCATACGAGGGTACCGTTTGTGGCAAAAACTCACGCTTCGTCTGCAGCGCCAGCAATGGCCGGATTTCCTTGACGGTATAACCGCGAATCGCGAGCGCGGCTTCCATCATCATGCCGGCATGATCAAGCACCTCCTCACGGGCATGTTTGTGCAGCACCGTATAGGACACGTAACCGGCTGCTCCCAACCCCAGCGCAAACAACACCAGTAAAACCAGGTTGAACTTTGTGGCTATTCTCATTGCATCTCTCCCTGTTTACGCCAGCATGTTATGAGGCTTTTTCGACGCAGGCCATGTAGTCATTCCATGCGCGCGTGAAACCCGCCAGACTGAACGCAATCTCAACTCGCTGAGTGGCAGGATAGGTAGGCCAGAAGCGCATATATATTCGCACCCGGTTGCCCTTCCTGAATTGCTCTATAAGCGCTGGCATGCCGGTATCGAAACGCAGGTTCTGCTCATCGTCGGCACTAACAGCCGTTATCATTGCATGGCCGTCAACCTGTAGTGCAGTATCATCAAAACCGGTATCCACATTGGAACCGGTCATCACCAGTAACCGTTGCTGGTTAATGTTCAGCCTGACCGAAGTGTCCTGATAGCCATCATGCCGGGTAATTTCATCCGTCTCCAGCACACAGGCCGTGGCGGAATCATGCAACAACCATTCGGCTTGCGCAGGGAAGCTTGCCAGCAACATGCCCGTCATAATGCCGTGCCTGAAGATCACGCCGTAGAAATTCCGCACTACCCGCCCCTGCTTTCCGCGCTGCCCCTAAATAACCACTTGGCCACTAAAAATAAAAGCAAAATCTGCCAGTCAGGGTCTGTTTGAGTGGCTGGCAATATACACCCTTACCACTATAGCTGAAAGCCTCAAGCTAGCTATCTGTCTGTGCATCAAGTTCGACATAAAAAGGCGGCAACACAACATCCTCAACATGCTGTTCCGGCAAAGTATCACGCAAGCGCACCTCAACCAGCGCCGCTTCCAGCACAGGCCGGTTGATAATCTCGGGATACAGCTTGTACTGTTTCTCCATTTTTACCGCCTGCAGCCGTGCATAATTTTCATATCGGCCACGCACATCGGCTGCAAGTGTTGGCAACAGCAATAACCATGGCGCCTGCCAGCCAATGAAATCACCCAGCAATTGCCGGTGAGCTGCATCATGGCGCTGCAGCTCCAGCAGGTTTACCGGAAAATCGCCGGCTGCCAGTTGCCGCGCCAGCAGCGAAGAATCAAGATTGACACCTGCCAGTCCCTGTGACGGCCCATCTGCAGTTCTCTCAAAAAGCTGGGCCGCAGCTTCCGGACCGGCGCAGCCGTTGATATAAGCGCACAGGTAATCGGTGACTACGCTTGCAGTTGCGGCAAGTTTCAGTGCTTTCGCAGCCGAAGAGACAAAGGTTCTTCTGCACTCCAGGCCGGGCGTCCATCTCAGTGACTGCTGCAGGTTTATCTCGTCACGTTCCGGCGCACTGTCTATCAGTACCAGCGGCCGGCTTTCCTTATCCAGCAACCAGAGTTCAAAGGTGTCAGTGAAGCGAAATGGAACATCTTCGTGCACCTTCAGCAGATGCTCGTATACAGTAGCCCCCAGCTCCTCCATCGCCCGAAATTCACTGGACGGAAAAATCGGGCCACGCCTGAGACCGGCTGCGGCAGACCAGTTGCCATAGCGGATATCGCTGACCTGGTGTTTTTTACCCCCCCGGGATGACTCGTCCAGAAGCGACTCATTGCTGACATAAATATCCCAGTGCACACCGTCTGCCGTTACCGCCTCGGCCGAGCGGTAGCGTATACAATTGATAATGCCGCGATAGGGATTCAGCAGGCGTTGTGAATAACAGTAAAAGGACATTTGACCGCTGCAGATGATTGGCCTCAACAGGCCTGTTTCATTTCAATGCGTATCCGGCAACGCATCACCGCACTCCAGCCCTGCATGATAACGCCGATGCTGTCTGATGACCGCCCTTGCAGACTCGCCGTAACGACGCAACCACTGCGCCAGCACGGCATCGCTGATTTGCGAACCGGCAGCCAGCTGCCGCTCAAGTCGCTGCAGGCCCTCGTCTGAGAGACGCTCTGTGCGTGAAACCCCGGGTAACGGCTGCCTGTCTTTCATAAAATCATACGGCGATTATTTCTCGGCCACCAGAAAACACACCCAGCCCGGGTCCGCCTCTCCAACCGTTGCCGGCTTGTACTTTCCGGTACCCTCACCGGTTTCGTCATCGGTTTGTTCCCAGTAGACCTGCACACGCGAGAAGCCGGCCCCGGTCAGCAGTTCCTGCAATTCCGGTAGCGTCCACAGGCGCCAGTCGTAGGTAAATGCCTTTTTCATTTTAGATCCATCCGGGAAACTGAAATGAATATGGCAGAGAATCTCACCACTAATCGGGTTATAGCTGGCATGTTCCCAGATATATTTAAAGCCCTTGAGTTTGCGTTTTTCCTTTATTTCCTTGAAGGATTCATAACCGCCAAAGGCATCCATAAACAGCACACCGTCATCTGCCAGTCCCTTGAGCACCTGGCGGAAATAGCCGCCGAGCTGCTCACGTGTCTTGAAGATCTGGTAACTGAAATTCATGGCAAGCACAACATCCACCGGCTTCGGTGTGGTGACCTTGCAGACATCTTCCTGCAGCAGGCTGACACGTATATGAGCACCGGGTTTAAGTCGGGAAAGATTATGCTCCCTGCCCCAGTCAAGCACGTCACCATCAATATCAACCCCTACGGCGGTGTGGTCGGGCTTGCGTTTAACCCATTCACAGCACATACCGGCAGTACCGCAGAAGTCTTCCCGCAAGTACCGTGCTTTGCGCTTGCGCAGCTTGCGAAAGGTCTTGCTGACAAACTTGTATTCCGAGGCAACACACTGCACAGATTTCTCATATAACACATGCCGGTCGGCCAGCTCGGCCATGGTCTGTTTTCCCTTGCGGCGGCACTCCTTGACATTCTTCTGATTCATGGCGGCTTCCTGTTAAATGATGGTTACCTTGTCAACACCAGCCTGATAGTTCCGGGTCAGGTCCGGCGCACAAAATATAATGCATGCACAAGTATGCCATGAACCACAGACAAACCGCACCCGCCGCGACATACATGCTATATTTTACCGGCAGGATAACGACCTTGCCGTACTGATCGAAACACTGCATCATTAACCGGAAATTTCCGGCAAGCCTGGCATTTTCACCGGATAAGCAACCGGCGATAACGCTATAAACAAGACACTTAACGGCAGCATGAGCGCGACACACCATGAACCTTGACCGAGTCTCCTACGGCAACAATGCACCCGAAGAAATCAATGTCATCATCGAAATTCCGGCACACAGTGACCCGGTA
The DNA here is from genome assembly GCA_905480305.1 of uncultured Gammaproteobacteria bacterium. Lineage (GTDB taxonomy): Bacteria > Pseudomonadota > Gammaproteobacteria > UBA9214 > UBA9214 > UBA9214. Next base: position 4,850 of record CAJQPV010000054.1, read on the forward strand.
AAGTACGAGGTCGACAAGGAGACAGGCGCCATGTTTGTGGACCGTTTCATGAACACGGCCATGCACTACCCCTGCAACTATGGATACATACCCAACACCCTGTCTGAAGATGGCGACCCGGTGGACGTACTGGTCATCACCCCGATACCGCTGGTCAGTGGCTCAGTCATCAGTTGTCGCCCGATCAGCATCATGAACATGACGGATGAATCCGGGCCGGATGCCAAGATTCTGGCCGTACCGGCCGACAGGCTTTCCACGCACTACCGCCACATACATACCATGCAGGACCTGCCACAGCAGTTACTCGACCAGATCGCGCACTTCTTCGATCACTATAAGGATCTCGAGGCCAACAAGTGGGTAGATATCCATGGCTGGGAAGACCGTGATGCTGCTTACATGGAAATTACCTCGAGCATCGAGCGCTTCAACAATGCACCAGTCAAGCCCTGCTTCTGAATGAATACTCCAGCGCATTACGTACTTGCCGGCGATATCGGTGGCACCAACACCCGGCTGGCAGTGGTTGATGTCAGTGACAGGCAACCGCATATCACGCAGAAGACCAATTACCCGAGCCAGGAATATGCTTCCCTGAAAGCTGTCCTGGCTGCCTTTTCCGAAACACACCGGCATCCGCTGCAAGCTGCCTGCCTGGGCGTCGCCGGCCCGGTACACGGTCAAACAGCCAGCATCACCAACCTGCCCTGGCAACTTGATGCGAGGGAAATTGCTGCACAACTGAATATTGAGAAGGTGTCACTGCTGAATGACCTGGAGGCCACGGCCTGGGGCCTGCGCACCCTGCAGGAGAGTGATCTGCTCACCCTGCAGGCAGGCGTCAATCCGTCCAGTGGCAATGCCGCCATCATTGCGGCAGGCACCGGTCTCGGTCAGGCCGGTTTGTATTTTGATGGCCGGCAACATCACCCGTTTGCCTGTGAAGGCGGACATAGCGATTTCAGCCCGCAGACCGAACTGGACATGGCACTGTTCCGCCACCTGTCAAAAAAGCACGACCACGTCAGCTGGGAGCGCGTCGTGTGCGGCGACGGACTGGTCAACATCCATGCATTCCTGTGCGAATTGCGGCAATGTGCAGCACCTGACTGGTTACAGCAAATGATGCGCGAAGGCGACGCAGCGGCGGCGATTTCCAGCAGCGCACAACAGGGACGCGATCCTGTCTGCGCCGAGGCACTGGGTCTGTTTGTACATCTCTACGGTGTCGAGGCAGGCAATCTTGCGCTGAAAATGATGGCAACCGGCGGCCTCTACATAGCCGGCGGCATAGCGCCGAAAATCCTCGAACAGTTACAGGATGGCACCTTCATACAGGCGTTTCGTGCCAAGGGGCGCATGCGGGCGCTGATAGAACGTATCCCGGTGGCGGTGGTATTAAACGATGATACCGCACTGCAGGTTGCGGCCGTATTTGCAGCCGTTGAATCCAGTGTTGCATAGATTTTTTCAGCCGCAGAACATGCCTGGCAAACTGGCAAACCCGCGTGCTATATGTCTGGCGGTGCCTGTTGCAATTGTAGACGCCGTGGTTGATAAGCTGCGACCACTGCTGCAATCGGGAGGCGACAAGTGACAGAGCAACCGCGCAAGACGGCCGCCCCCGCGCCCCCCGGCGTAATGGTGATATTCGGCGCCGGCGGTGATCTTGCCAAGCGCAAACTGTTTCCGGCGTTATACAACCTGATGAAACAAGGACTGCTGCCGCAGCAGTTCCGGGTAGTTGTGGTTGACCGCCGCGATCGCGACGCCGACGCTTATCGTGATTTTATAGATAGTGAAGCCCGACCTTTTATCGACAAGGATGCATCCGCTACGCTGTGGCAGGAATTGCTGCAACGCATTCACTATTTCAACGGCGACTTTCAGCAGCCCGACACCTATGCACGTATGGCCACGCTGCTGGATGAACTGGATAAGAACTATCAGACCGGCGGCAACTGCCTGTTTTATCTCGCCACACCGCCCGGTTTTTTCGGCGATATCGCCCTGCAGTTGCAGGCTGCCGGTCTGGCAACACAGAAGGACGGACAGTGGCGCCACCTGGTCGTGGAAAAACCTTTTGGACGAGACCTGCAATCCGCCCGCGCACTCAACAAGACCCTGCAGCAGGCCTTCAACGAAGACCAGATCTATCGTATCGATCACTACCTCGGCAAGGAGACCGTGCAAAACATCCTCATGTACCGCTTTGCCAACAGCACGGTGGAACCGATCTGGAACCGACGCTACATCGATCATGTCCAGATTACAGTGTCCGAATCCATCGGCGTGGGAACACGCGGCGGCTACTACGACCAGGCCGGCGCATTGCGCGACATGATACCGAATCACTTGCTGGCACTGTTATCGACCGTTACCATGGAACCGGCCAACTCAGTCGACGGTAATGCGGTACGCGATGAGCAGGCAAAGATTTTAAAAGCCATACAACCGATCCTGCCGGAGCAGGTGTTGACACAAACGGTACGCGGTCAATACGGCGCCGGCGCCGGCAGCGCCGCCTACCGGGACGAAGACCGTGTTGACCCGAACTCATCCACTGAAACCTTTGTTGCCATGAAACTGATGATCGATACCTGGCGCTGGGCCGGCGTACCTTTCTATGTGCGCACCGGCAAGCGTATGCCCGGCCGCTATACCGAAATCGCCGTGCAATTCAAACCGGCGCCCAACATGATGTTTCATGATTCACTGTTACGGCGTGAACAGGTGCCGCCCAACACACTGGTACTTCGTATCCAGCCAAACGAGGGTATCGGTATGTCATTTAATGCCAAGGTGCCGAGTCCGATACCGCAACTCAGCCCGGTTGAGATGGACTTCAGCTACAGTAACTATTTTGGTGATGGCCCCACAACCGGTTACGAAACGCTGCTCTATGAATGCATGAACGGCGATCCGACACTGTTCAAACGCGCCGACGTTATTGAATCCGGCTGGTCACTGGTACAGCCGGTGCTGGATGTCTGGCAGGCACTGCCGCCGCGCGAATTCCCCAACTACGCATCTGGCAGCTGGGGCCCGCAGGAAGCAGACGACCTGATACGCCGCGACGGCCGCAGCTGGCGTCCCTGTAAAAACTGTCATGTCGACAACTGATATGGAATGGCTCTGCCCGGGTGATGCAAAAGCCGTTGCAGCGCATGCGGCGGCATTTATTCTGCAGGCTGCAACTGACGCAATTGATGAGCACGGCGCATTCCGGCTGGTACTGGCCGGCGGCACCACACCACAACAGGTTTACCAGCTGCTTGCGCAGGCATCAGCAGACTGGTCACACTGGCATATCTACTATGGCGATGAACGCTGCCTGCCTGCTGACGATGCAGAACGTAACAGCCATATGGCACATATTGCCTGGCTGAGTCATGTCGAAATACCGTTGCAGAACATTTATCCGATGCCGGCAGAACTGGGCGCAGAAGCAGCAGCAGCGCAGTACTCGGAGATCATCAACGCGGCACGTCCGTTTGATCTGGTTTTACTCGGCATGGGAGAGGATGGCCATACCGCCAGCCTGTTCCCCGGTCAGCAACACCTGCAAAATGAACCAGTCCTCGCAGTTCACGACGCACCCAAGCCACCCCCGGATCGCGTTAGCCTGAGTCGGGACAGTCTGAGTGACAGTCGCGAGGTACTGATCCTGATCACCGGCGCCGGCAAGCGTACCGCACTGGCTCAGTGGCGGGCAGGTGAGCAACTGCCCATCGCCACCATCAGCGCCCGGCAGCGAGTAATCGTCCTCACTGATACTACGGCGACTGCCCGGGGAAACTCTGATTAATTCAATGAACCACTGCAGGGTGCGCCGTGCGCACCGAAAAGAAATTGCAAGCGGTTGATTCATGGTGCGCATGGCGCACCCTACAGACTTTTTTCCCACGGAAGCACAAGGGGGAAAAACGACTTAAAATCATTTTTCCGTGTCATTCCGTGTGTTTTCGTGGCAATACTATTTTTCTTTGGGGATTAGGCTACATCTGTTCGGTCATCCTCGCGGCCAGCGGCTGTGCTCATTCAATATCCTGCTTGCCGAGCAGCTCATCTTCCATACTGAGATATCCCTGCTTATTGTTTGACTATCAACGCTGAACCACTTTTATCCGGCATTGGAACCGGCATCTCGGGTTTGTCCGAGAAGAATTCATCGACTGCCATGCGTGCACCTTTCCAGGCGTTGTAATCATGGACCACCAGCATACCCTTTGCATTCATGCGCGGATAAAAATACTTCAGGCCCTCTATAGTCGGTTCAAACAAATCCGCATCAAGGTGCACAAACGAGAATTTCAGCTCATCAAACCCGGACGGAATGGAATCCGGAAAGTAGCCTTTATAGAAATGAACATTGTCATTTAGCCGGGAAACATAACGCTGCACTCCTTGCAGGGAAGTATCGGAGAACTTGTGCCCCTTGGTGGTGAAATCGGTGTTTTCCTTTTCAGCAACAATGCTCCTTTCGGTAAAACCCTCAAAGGTATCAAATAAATGCAGGTTCCTCTCCGGCAGATAGTGATGGATCAGCCTGGCCGTGCTGCCCTTGTACACACCCACCTCTGCCATATCCCCGCTGACACCCTGTTCTATTATCGTTCGCAGCAACAACACCAGCATGTCCCGTCGGGTGCAATCCCATGGTTCCAGGTTACATATTTGACGATTATCCCGGCCGTTTTTCGGAAAGAAGCCGCCCGTTTCCTGCTCAAGTTCCCTGTTGTACCAGCGTGACCTTGGATTAATATCCATCTGTCCCTGCATAAAAAAGGAGCTGTCCCGCAATAACGGGGTAAATTTCTTAAGGATCGATTTTGCCAGTTTTGAACTCATTTATACTTACGCACCAGGGTTGTATTTGAGACTTACTATGAAACAGCCAGTCTGTTAACCAACTCTTGAAAAAGGCACCGATTTCGGGACAGCCTTGCCAATTTCGTATGTAACTGTCGAGCTGACGCTGCTGCAAGCGGTTAAACGCAGTGTCTGAATCGTATTCGCGCATCGCAGCAAAAGCAATTACCGACGCCCCGCAGGCCGACAGAATCAAGTTGCTTGCCTTCATGTCAGCGTGAATAATTCTGCAACGCAGCAGTTGCTATAGCAGCGCAGTACCCAGGGATCAGCAACGCGGCACGTCCGTTTGATCTCCTTTTTACTCGGCAGGGGAGCAGACGGCCACCGCCAGCCTGTTCCCCGGCCAGCAACATCCGCAAATGAACAGGCATTCATACAAATACCAATAATAATAATATCAATAGCTTGGCATTTAACAACAGCAGAAATATATGTTTGCGCATATATATGTTTAGACGTATATTAACAACCATGAACATCAATACCGAAACCCTGTTTCGCATGCTGGCCGATTCCACGCGGCTGCGCACCCTGATGCTGCTGCAGGCGCATGGT
>CAJQPV010000055.1 GCA_905480305.1 uncultured Gammaproteobacteria bacterium
ACCGGTGCCACCGGTGGTGATAACTGCATTGACAGCATCAGCTGCAATCCATTCTGATGCGGCAGCACGTATCCGGTAGATATCATCCGGGATAATGCGTTTCCCGGCGAGCTTGTGTCCTGCCCCGGTCAGCAACTTTACCAGCATATCTCCGGATTTATCATTTGCTTCAATGCGTGTATCCGACACCGTCATAATGGCAATCGTCAGCGGCTTGAATGCACGTTCATTGGGATTGTTTAACATGGTTTTACCGTTAAATCAGGTTCTGAAACGGCTGTACCAGCACTTCCTGTCCGATCTCGACGTTGGCCTGGTCCGGCTCCAGCATGATGAAACAGTTGGCCTCGCTCATGGAACGCAAAATACCCGAACCCTGCGCGCCGACACTACGCACTGTGAACTCACCGGGTACGGACTGCTCCAGTACACCGCGTTGAAATTCAAAACGGCCGGGGTGTTTGCGCAATTCAGTGGTGGTAAAGGCACGCACCGAGTAGACACTGGCTGCGTCTGTTTCGCCGCTCATTTTCAGGAGCGCCGGGCGCACAAACTGAAAGAACGTCACCATCACAGAGACCGGGTTACCGGGCAGGCCAAAAAACACCGCGTCATCAAGCTGTCCGAAGGTCAGCGTGCGCCCCGGCTTCATGGCGATTTTCCAGAACGACATGCTGCCGAGTTTTTCCAGCGTTTTCTTGACGAAATTCGCCTCACCAACAGATACACCGCCCGAAGTTATAATCACGTCCGCACAGCCCGCAGCCTTCTTGAGGGCCTGCTCAATCAGTTCACGCTGGTCTTTCACTACCCCCATGTCGATTATTTCGACATCAAGCTTTTTTAGCATCCCGTACAAGGTGTAACGGTTACTGTCATGTATCTCACCGGGCCCCAGCGGCTCGCCCACTGCGCGCAGTTCATCACCTGTCGAGAAGAAAGCCACCTTAAGGCGGCGATAGACACTGACTTCGGCCAGCCCAAGCGAGGCAAGTACACCGCTGTCGGCCGCCGTCAGGCGCTTGCCGGAAGCCAGCACTGCCTGCCCTTTTTTAATATCCTCGCCGGCCGCACGTATATTTTGTCCTGCCTTGTGTCCGCTGCCAATGCGCACCCTGTCGTCATCGCGCTCGACCTGTTCCTGCATGATCACGGTATCCATGCCATTTGGCATCATGCCACCGGTCATAATTTGTACCGCCTCCCCCGGTCCACTGGGACCCAGGTAGGGCCGCCCTGCCCAGGAGGTTCCCGGCACCAGGAACTCGCGCACCCCGTCTACCGGCAGGTCGGCTGCGCGTATCGCATAGCCATCCATGGCTGAAATGGTGTGTGCGGGTACATTGATTGGCGCGACGATGTTTTCTGCCAGCACCCTTCCCAAGGCCTCTCGTAGCGGTAGTGTTTGAGATGCGGATAGCGCGACCACACCATCCACAATGCGCGCCTGTGCTTCGGCAACGGTCAACAGCCCGGTGTTGAGTTCGTCCTCGCAGCCAGGTTGTGTTTCTATTTCGTTTTTCTGCATAGCGTAATTCCATACAATAATTGGGACATCCTGCGTATATATTAGCGCGATTCGTTCACGTAACGCGCACCCAATCCCAACTAATGCGCCTGCAGGGGAATTATTTTGCGATCACTGTTTTTCCGGGCTATGTTTTGCGGGTGCAGGCTACCGGATTGCAGTGACAGACGGGCATCGCAAAGATGCGCGATGCTATGAAACTCGTGCGTAGACAACAGCATACTAACACCGTCTTGCTTGAGTCGCTTGATCATGCGATGCGTCTGCAAACGCCACCCGCTGGCGTTCACTACCGGAGAGTTCACGGGCATTGCGTAACTGCAGGTGGGCGATACCGGCCCAATCCAGCGCCTCCGGGACCTTGCGGGAAATCTCCTTGACAGACAGTCCCTGGCGACGCAGTCCGTAGGCAATATTATCGGTAACGCTGCGATCAAACAGATAGGGCTGCTGGTGCAGGTAAATAATATGGTTACGCATTTTCTGACAGGCACGCTTCCATGGCATGGATATGCCTTCACAGGTCACGGTAACACTGTCCGGCGATTCAAGGCCGGCGATGATACGCATCAGCGTGGACTTGCCGGCACCGTTGCGACCGCTAAGCGCCATACAGCGTTGTTCATGAATGGCCAGCGACCCGATATCCAGTAACAGGCGACCACGCAGGCTCTTGCGCAAACCGTTATAACGAATAATTTCTTTGCTGATGTCATTACACCACGGCCCTGAAAGAAGGCCAGCAGCCCGTTCAGTAACAATGCCATCGCCAGCACGCACCGCAGGCAGGCCTTTGCAGCCTGCGAATTCATGATCGACACCCTGAAAAGCAGCGCACCGTTCTGGAAAAAGGAGTCTCTCCGAAACAGTAATGGCTGGCTTGCGCCCGGTTAGGCCGGCAGCCGGTTATTCGAGACGATGAATACCCAGAGCCTTGAGAACATATTTCTCATAGAAGGGCTCGGATGTACCTTTTTTCATCTTGCGAATGAAATATTTCTCGAAGGCGATTTTCGCATAGTGCACCCACTTGCCCTTCTTCATCCAGGCAACGTTGCGCGGCGGAATCTGCGGCAGCGCGACAAAGGCGGCACCGGTATCTCCCATATCTGCCAGGCAGATGGCATTCCAGGTTGCCCTGTGCGTCAATGGCTTGCCAGCCAGGTCATCGTGAATATTGTGCACAATGGCGGTCACCATGGACTCGATCATGTAACCGGTCTTTGGGGCACCTGTCGGCACCGGCGTTGCTTCGACCGGCGGAATGGCAATACACACACCAGCTGAATAGATATTGGTGTATTTCGGATTGCGCTGATTTTCATCGACCAGCACAAAACCGCGTGGATTACACAGGCCGTCGACCTTTGCCACGCAATCGACGCCCTTGAAAGCCGGCAACATCATTGAATAACTGAAGGCCAACTCATGATTTTTGATGACGGCTCCGTCATCATCATATTGCTCCACGAACATCTTGCCGGCTTCCACCCTGGTTACCTTTGCATTGGTAATGAAGTGCATATCGTGCTGGCGCAGCTCGCGATCAGCCGGTGCTGCCTGGAAGGGGTATTACCGCTGTTTGGGCGCATCGGTGATGCCACAGCTTGAAGAAGAAGGTGACGAGAAGGGATGAATCCATCCCCCATGGCATTCTTGCCATCATTTTCGACGGCGGCCAGCTG
>CAJQPV010000056.1 GCA_905480305.1 uncultured Gammaproteobacteria bacterium
GAAGTACTGACTGGACTTTCGATTAAACCGGATGGTATTTACGTTGATGGAACCTTTGGTCGTGGTGGTCATGCAGGCGCAATTCTCGCAGTGCTTGGACCCGAGGGCAGATTGCTGGCGATGGACAGGGACCCGCAAGCCATTCACTCGGCGGAACAGCAATTCGGTGATGATCCGCGCTTCGAAATTGTACAGGGTGCCTTCACCATGCTGAGCAACATGATTGCGCAGCGGCAGTTGCAGGGCAGGGTCAACGGCCTGTTGCTGGATCTTGGTGTTTCTTCCCCGCAACTTGATGATGCCTCCCGCGGGTTCAGTTTTTCCGAAGACGGCCCGCTTGATATGCGCATGGATCCTGCTTCCGGTATCAGTGCTGCAAAGTGGCTGGAGACAGCGTCTGAAAGTGAAATCAGCCGGGTGCTGAAGACCTATGGCGAGGAGCGCTTCTCGCGCCGCATTGCACGTTCCATTGTTGAAACACGTCATGAAACTCCATTGCAGACAACGCGGCAACTTGCCGGGCTGGTTGCTGCGGCTGTACCGGTGCGTGAAAAGAACAAGCATCCCGCGACCAGAAGTTTTCAGGCAATAAGAATCTTCATCAACAGTGAGCTGGATGAAATTGCCGCGGTGCTTGACCAGGTGATTGAGGTGCTGGCTCCGCAGGGGCGACTGGCCGTGATCAGTTTTCATTCGCTGGAAGACCGTATTGTGAAGCGCTTTATTCGTGATGAGTATCGCGGCGAGCAGGCCCCGCTGGAGTTTCCGCTGGCGGGTATGGATTATGTGCCGCGCCTGAAACCGGTTGGCAAGGCGATTCGTGCCAGCGAGGCGGAGCTGAATGTCAACCCGCGTGCGCGCAGCGCCGTGTTGCGGGTAGCGGAGCGTTTGCAATGAGTGCGCGGCCGTTCAACCTGCTGGTGATGTTGTTGCTGGTAGTGGTCACTGCCATAGCTGTCGTCTACTCGAAGCATTCAGGGCGTGAACTGTTTATTGAGTTGCAGGCGCTCGCCTATGAGCGCGACGCCATGGATGTCGAATGGGGCCAGTTGCAACTGGAGCAAAGCACCTTGACGACACAGGGGCAGGTCGAGCGTGATGCACGCGACAAGCTTGGCATGGTGAACCTGGCCGCCGATAACATGGTGATAGTAAAACCATGAAGCATGAAAGCAGCAACTTAAGCTACCGCGGTCGCCGCGCATTTATTTTCCTGTGTATGGGGCTTGCTGCGATCACGCTGGTCTGGCAGGCGGTTTGTCTGCAGGTGCTCGACAAGGAATTTCTGCTGTCGCAGGGTGAGGCGCGGCATTTGCGTGTGGTCAGCCTGCCGGCGCATCGTGGTGTGATAACGGACCGTAACGGTGAACCGCTGGCGGTCAGTACCCGGGTGGAATCGGTATGGATAAACCCGCAGGAGCTGGGTGGTGAGCAGCAACGTATCCCGGAACTGGCGAAATTGCTGTCACTGGACAGTGCAAAGGTGAAGCGCATGCTGGCGAGTCGCGCTGACCGCGAATTTGTTTACCTCAAGCGTCACGTCAGTCCGACGCTGGCGGAACAGGTGTCGGCGCTGAAAGTGCCGGGTGTTTATCTGCAGCGTGAGTACCGTCGTTATTATCCGGGCGGTGAGGTGTCGGCACAAATTGTCGGTTTTACCAACATCGATGATGTTGGCCAGGAAGGTCTGGAGCTGGCTTATGAAGACTGGCTCGGTGGAGAGCCGGGTGCCAAGCGCGTCATCAAGGATGGCCGTCATCACATTATCGAGGACGTGGAAAGCATCCGTCGTTCGCATCCCGGCAAGGACCTCGCGCTCAGTATCGACCGGCGCATTCAGTACCTGGCGTATCGTGAGCTCAAGGCCGTCATGAAAGAACATAATGCGCGTGCTGCTTCGGCGGTGGTGCTGGATGTGAAGAGTGGTGAAGTGCTCGCCATGGTGAATCAGCCGTCGTTCAACCCGAATAACCGGCAACAGCTGCGCAGCAGTGATATGCGCAACCGTGCGGCGACAGATGTGTTTGAGCCGGGTTCAACCATGAAACCCTTTATTGTTGCCGCGGCATTACAAGGCGGCCGTTTCCATCCGGAGACGCCGGTGAGTACTTCGCCGGGCTGGTTCCGCGTCGGTGTTAACACGGTGCGTGATGTGCATGACTACGGTCAGCTCGATGTGACCGGTGTGTTGCGCAAGTCCAGCAACGTCGGTATCTCGAAGATTGCGCTGACGCTGCCGGCGGAAGATATCTGGACCATGTTGAGCGACATCGGTTTCGGAGCACAGACCTACAGTGGTTTTCCGGGCGAGGCTACCGGCCTGCTGAGCCATCACGGTGGCTGGAACCAGATTGAGACCGCAACGCTTGCCTATGGCTACGGTGTTTCCGTAACAGCGCTGCAGCTGGTACAGGCCTATGCGGTGCTGGCTGCCGATGGCATCAAGCGTTCAGTGACTTTCCTGAAAGAGGGTGACGTGTCTGAAGAGCGTCGGGTAATGCAGGCGGACATTGCGCAGCAGGTGCTCGCCATGCTGGAAGAGGCGGTCGGGCCCAATGGCACGGCACCGCAGGCGCGCATTGCCGGTTACCGCGTTGCCGGTAAAACCGGTACCGTCAAGAAATCAGAATCCGGTGGTTATTCAAGCAACAAGTACCTCGCTGTATTCGCCGGTATGGCACCAGCCAGTGATCCACGCTTTGCGATGGTGGTGATGGTTGATGAACCGCGTAATGGCAAGTACTACGGTGGCCAGGTTGCGGCACCGGTATTTTCGAAAGTTATGTCGGGTGCACTGCGCCTGATGGCAATTCCGCCTGATGATCTGCCGCTGTTGCAGACCCGACACAGTAACGGGGAGGAGCCTGCATGATGACTGCAGAGTTGTTGACGGCAGAACATACCTTGTCGCGCTTGCTGCAAGGACTCAATGAGGTAACCGTACCCCGTGATGTTGTGGTCTCCGGGGTGGCGCTTGACAGCCGCAAGGTGCAGGCCGGCGATTTGTTCCTGGCGGTTGCCGGCACGCAGGTGCACGGACTGGAGCATGCACGACAGGCGATTGCGCTGGGTGCAGCGGCTGTTGCCTGGGAGCCGGTGAGTGAAAATACCAGCCTCGCAGAAGCAGCAGCATTGTTGCCGGTGCCGGTGGTTGCCGTGCCCGACCTGGGGCATTTGGTAGGCCTGATTGCGGATCGCTTTTACGGTCATCCGTCGCGCGGCATGTTCATGATTGGTGTTACCGGCACGGACGGCAAGACCTCCTGCTGTCATTTTATCGCGCAGGCGCTTAACAGTGCTGATCGTCGCTGCGGCGTCATCGGTACGCTGGGATATGGTCTTTACGGCGAGTTGTCAGCGGGTACTCATACCACGCCGGATGCGTTGACCATGCAGCAGGCCCTGTCGTCGATGCAGCAAAAGGGTGCCCGCTGTGTTGTTTCAGAAGTTTCCTCACACGCCATGGACCAGGGACGGGTTGGTGGTGTGACTTTTGATTTGGCAGTACTGACAAACCTGACGCGTGATCATCTCGATTATCACGGCAATATGGAAGCGTATGCCGACGCCAAGCGCAAGCTGTTTAACAGCGAAGGGCTGCGTTACGCCGTTATCAATGCCGATGACCGCTTTGGCGCTGCCTTGCTGGATGCGATACCGCCGGGTGTGGCGCCGGTTGCCTATCGACTGGAAGGCGAACCGTTCCGTACGCGCTTCCCGGCGCAGTGGGTGATCGGACACAACCTGCAGTTTGATGGCGATGGTCTGCGTATGGATGTGATGACGCCCTGGGGCAGCGGCACGCTGCAATGTGGACTACTCGGACGTTTCAATGCCAGCAACCTGCTGGCTACACTCGCCAGTCTGTGTGTTTCCGGCCTGCCGTTTGCGGAAGCCATGCGGCGTCTTGCCGCTACCCGCACCGTGCCGGGACGTATGGAGCGTTTTGATATGGGTGAGGGCAAGCCGCTGGTGGTGGTGGACTACGCGCATACACCCGGTGCACTCGAAGCAGCGCTGCAGTCTCTGCGTGCACACTGCAGCGGCAGTTTGTGGTGTGTATTCGGTGCCGGTGGAGACCGCGACCACGGCAAGCGTTCACTGATGGGTGCGGTTGCAGAACGTTTCGCCGACCAGGTGGTGCTGACGGATGACAATCCACGCACCGAAGATGCGCAAAAGATTATCGGGGATATCTGCTCGGGACTGAAGCAACCGGGTAGCGTACACATTGAGCATGATCGTGGTGCCGCTATCGCCCGCGCAGTACAGCAGGCCGGGGCAAACGATATTGTGCTGATTGCCGGCAAGGGTCATGAAACGGTGCAGTTGCTGGGTACCAAGTCTGTGACGTTCAGTGACCGGGAACGTGTTATGGCGATTGCGCGGGAATGGACTGCATGATGACGATGCAACTGTCAGAAGCGGCACGGGTGCTGGCCGGGAGTTTCACCGGATCTGATAACAAGTTTACCGGTGTCAGCACCGACACGCGCCAGTTGCAGCCCGGTGCGCTGTTTTTTGCGTTGCAGGGCCCCAACTTCGATGGTCATGGTTTTATCGAGACGGCACGTGAGCAGGGTGCGGTTGCCGCGGCGGTCGCGCATCCTTGCGAATCGGCGCTGCCGCAGATCGAGGTGGCTGATACGCGTCTGGCGCTGGGTAGTTTGAGTGCACACTGGCGGCAACAGTTCACACTGCCGGTGGTTGGTATTACCGGCAGCAACGGCAAGACCACGGTGCGTGCCATGACCGCGGCAATTCTTTCACAGTGCGGTGACACCCTGGCAACACAGGGTAATTTAAACAACGATATCGGTTTGCCGCTGACGCTGGCCCGCCTTGGTGCGGATGACCGTTTTGCAGTTCTTGAGATGGGTGCCAACCATCCCGGTGAGATTGATTACCTTGCGGGTCTGGCGCAGCCAACCATTGCCATTGTGACCAATGCCGGGCCTGCACACCTCGAAGGCTTCGGTGACCTGCAGGGCGTTGCCAGGGCCAAGGGCGAATTGTTTGCACGGCTGGGCAAGGATGGCGTGGCCGTCATTAATGCAGATGACACCTTTGCGCCGTTATGGCGCGAGTTGGCAGCACACTGCCGAATTGTGGAGTTTGGCCTGCAGGGAGCAGATGTCACGGCGGACTGGCAGGGTGATGCCAGCGGCAGTGATGTGCAGTTGCAGGCTGCCGCTGGCAGCATTGAGTTTCGCCTGGCTTTGCCAGGTCGTCACAACGTCATGAATGCACTGGCAGCCAGTGCGGCGGCGCTGGCCGCAGGTGCCGGTCTGGATGCAGTGAAGGCAGGTCTGGAAACCCTGTCACAGGTCGCCGGTCGCTTCAATGTGCATTCCCTGCCGGGTGACATCACGCTGATTGATGATACCTATAACGCCAATCCGGAATCACTGCAGGTTGCGCTGGATGTGCTGGCGCTGGCACAGGGTGACTCGTGGCTGGTGCTCGGTGATATGGGTGAGCTCGGTGCCGATGCGGCTGCATTGCACAGTGCTGCCGGTCGCAATGCGCGCGAGGCTGGCGTGAGTCGTCTGTATGGGCTGGGTGAGTTGGCACAGCAGGCGGTGAAGGCCTTTGGCGGGCCGGGTGGTGCTTACGCAACAATGGACGAATTGCTGGCTGTCTTGCAGCAGGAACTGAACGGTCCGCTGCATATACTGGTGAAGGGATCACGGCGCATGCGCATGGAACGTGTCGTTGCTGCGCTGGGTGCGCAACCGAAAGCAGGAGAAATTCACTGACATGTTACTTTATCTGGCCGAATACCTGAGTCAGTTCCACAGCGGTTTTAACGTCGTCCAGTACCTGACGTTGCGCGCGATTCTTGGTGTACTGACGGCGCTGGTGATTTCCTTTGTGGTCGGCCCGGAAATGATACGTCGCCTGGGCCGCTACCAGATCGGCCAGCGCGTGCGGGATGACGGCCCGCAAACCCATCTCGTAAAAGCGGGTACGCCAACCATGGGTGGGGCGCTGATACTGGTCGCCGTGGCTATTTCGACACTGCTATGGGCGGACCTGGGTAATCGTTATGTGTGGGTGATGCTGGTGACGACGACCTTGTTCGGCGCCATCGGCTGGGTCGACGATTACAAGAAGCTGGTGCTCAAGAATTCGGATGGCCTGTCGGCACGCAGCAAGATTTTCTGGCAGTCGCTGGTTGCCCTGAGCGTGTCGATTTTTCTTTATCTGACGTCAACCACGCCTGCAGAGACCGCATTGATTGTGCCGTTCTTCAAGGACATTGCCGTTGATCTGGGCTGGATGTACGTGGTGCTGGCGTATTTTGTCATTGTTGGATCCAGTAATGCCGTCAACCTGACGGATGGCCTTGATGGTCTTGCCATTCTGCCGACGGTGCTGATTGCCGGTGCGCTGGCGGTATTTGCCTATACCACCGGTAATGTGAAGTTCTCCGTGTACCTCGGTATTCCCTACATCCGGGATGCCTCTGAAGTGGTTGTGTTTTGCGGAGCACTGGTCGGTGCCGGTCTGGGTTTCCTGTGGTTTAACGCCTACCCCGCCATGGTGTTCATGGGTGATGTTGGTGCGCTGGCGCTGGGTGCAGCGCTGGGTATCGTTGCCGTGCTGGTAAGGCAGGAGCTGGTTTTCATGGTAATGGGTGGTGTGTTTGTGATGGAGACCGTGTCGGTCATCCTGCAGGTGGCCTCCTACAAGCTGACCGGGCGACGAATTTTTCACATGGCGCCGTTGCATCATCACTTTGAACTGAAAGGATGGCCGGAACCGCGCGTCATTGTGCGTTTCTGGATTATTACCGTGATTCTGGTGCTGGTGGGTCTGGCGACCCTGAAGATTCGCTAGTGCGAGACATGCGGATGTATTTAAACAAAACGGTTTTATTAACGAGCCTTGATTGATGGCGGTTCCGGCAATAGTCATGACAGAGATTTTTGACAAGGCGTCCAGGACGCTGGTGGTTGGACTGGGTAAGACGGGTCTGTCCGTGGCGCGCTACCTGTCGCGACAGGGTGTGTCTGTGGCTGTTGTTGACAGCCGTGATCAACCGCCGGAGCTGGAGCGCTCGCGTTCCGAGTTGCCGGCTGACGTGGCATTGTTTCTCGGCGGGTTTCACCCGGATGCCTTTGAACGCGCAGAACAGATTGTTATCAGCCCGGGTGTTTCGATGCAGCAACCGGAGATCGCGGCAGCACTGGCAAGACAGGTGCCGGTGATTGGTGATATCGAATTGTTTGCACAGGCAGCCACGGCGCCGGTGATTGCGATTACCGGTTCCAATGGCAAGAGCACCGTCGTAACCCTGCTGAGCGCGATGGCACGGCACGCCGGGATTGAAGTACGTACCGGCGGCAATATCGGTACCCCGGCGCTGGACCTGCTCACCGACAACGAGCCGGACCTGTATGTGCTGGAGTTGTCCAGTTTTCAGCTGGAGACGCTGCATTCATTGCGACCACAGGCCGCGGTGGTGCTGAATGTCAGTGATGATCATCTCGATCGATATCGTGATCTGCAGGATTATGCCAATGCAAAGCAGGTGGTTTATCAAAATGCCGGACTGCAGGTAGTCAATCTTGACGATCCGGTTGCCGCTACGCTGGCTGACGGGCAGCGCCCCGTGGTCGGATTTACCGGGCAGGCGCCTGCTGCCGGAAACTACGGCCTGCGCCAACATGCCGGCGAGCGCTGGCTGGCGCGCGGTGATACACCGATTATGCCGGTAGCCAGCATCCGCATGGCCGGACGGCATAACCACCTGAACGCGCTGGCTGCGCTGGCGCTGGGCGAGGCGGCCGGATTGCCGCTGACGGCGATGGTAGAAACACTGGCTGAATTTCAGGGGCTGCCGCACCGCATGCAGTACCTGCACGAATACAACGGTGTGCGCTGGTTCAATGATTCAAAGGGCACCAATGTGGGTGCCACGCTGGCTGCGATTGACGGGGTGGATGGAAAGGTTGTGCTGATTGCCGGAGGCGATGGCAAGGGTGCCGATTTTTCACCACTGGCGAATGTCATGCAGCGCAAGGGACAGGGAGCCGTGTTGATAGGCAAGGATGCCTCTTTACTGGAAACGGCATTACAGGGTGTGGTGCCGGTGCGGCAGGCAGACAACATGACGCAGGCAGTGGCGTTTGCGGCAGAAATGGCACAGCCCGGTGATTGTGTGTTGTTGTCCCCGGCCTGTGCCAGTACTGATATGTACCGCAACTTTGAGGCGCGTGGCGACATCTTTATGCAGGCTGTACAGGAGCTGGTTCGCTAATGGCGCTGGCAACACAGCAGGCACGACGGGTTGCTGCTGATGAAGCCCGTATACCGCGGTTTGATTACTGGCTGGTTGCCAGCGTTATCGTGTTGACGACAGTTGGCCTGGTGATGGTGTCATCGGCATCCATTACCTTTGCTGATCGCGAAATTGGCCAGCCGTTTTACTATGCCTTCCGCCAGCTTGTTTTCATAGGTGTCGGTGTGCTGGCCGGATTGATGTTGTTCAAGGTGCGGCTGGTTGATCTGGAGCGCCTGGGGATGCTGCTGTTGTTGTCTGCCTTTGCGCTGTTGCTGCTGGTGCTGGTACCGGGTATCGGCATAGAGGTAAATGGCGCCTCGCGCTGGGTGAGCGCCGGTTTGTTCCGCATGCAGGTTTCCGAACCGGCCAAACTGCTGTTCATTATTTATCTGGCCAGTTATCTCGCCCGGCATGGTGAAGAAGTCCGTAGTCATATCTCCGGTTTTATCAAGCCGGTTGGTTTGCTCGCGATCGCTGCGCTGTTACTGCTGCTGGAACCGGATTTCGGTGCCGCCGTGGTGCTCACGGCAACGGTCATGGGTATGATTTTCATGGCAGGTGTCAGGTTAATTCAGTTCAGCGGTGTGCTCGGTGCTGCGGGCCTGTTACTCGCCAGTCTGGCGGTGTCCTCTCCGTATCGCATGAACCGGCTGACCACTTTTATGGATCCCTGGGCAGACCCGTTCAACAGCGGTTTCCAGCTGACCCAGTCGCTGATTGCGATTGGTCGTGGTGAGTGGTTCGGTGTCGGGCTGGGTGGCAGCATACAGAAACTGTTTTACCTGCCGGAGGCACATACCGACTTTGTGTTTGCCGTGCTCGCCGAGGAGTTTGGCCTGCTGGGTGTCTGCGTAATTATTTTTCTCTATTCGGTACTGGTGTGGCGCACCTTTGTAATTGCAGCACAGGCAGCAAGGGCAGAGAATTTCTTTGCGGCCTACCTGGCTTACGGTATCGGTATCTGGTTTGGTCTGCAAAGTTTTATCAATATCGGCGTCAATATGGGACTGTTGCCGACCAAGGGTTTGACCCTGCCGCTGATGAGTTATGGTGGTTCCAGTATGGTTGTCATGTGCGCCGCAATTGCGCTGTTGTTGCGCATTGATTATGAGACACGTTGTACAGCGACCGGTATATCTGCCAGCGGTATCGCAGCTGCATCGCGCGGGCGGGTAGCTGCATGAACCTGTCTGCAAAGCAGCGGCCGGTGTTGATCATGGCAGGTGGTACCGGTGGACATGTGTTTCCGGCGCTGGCTGTTGCCGCAGAACTGTCGGCACGTGGAGTGGCGGTTGCCTGGCTGGGAACGCGTCGCGGTCTGGAAGCACGTGTTGTGCCGCAAGCCGGTTACCCGCTGGAGACCATGCGAGTCTCCGGTCTGCGCGGCAAGGGTGTACTGCGACTGTTGCTGGCGCCGTTCATGTTGTCGCTGGCGCTGCTGCAGGCACTGGTTATCCAGTTGCGTTTGCGTCCCCGTGCGGTACTGGGCATGGGTGGGTTTGCCGCTGGCCCGGGTGGTGTGATTGCCTGGCTGCTGCGTCGACCGTTGCTGGTTCATGAACAAAACTCTGTAGCCGGTATGACCAACCGCTGGCTGGCACCGCTGGCTCGCACCGTGATGGTAGCTTTCCCCGGAAGTTTGCCGGCAAGGCATAATCCACTGCATACCGGGAATCCGGTACGCACCGCGATCACACAGCTGCCGGCCCCGGCAGAACGTTTTGCAGCGCGTGACGGTGCCTTGCGGGTGCTGGTGATCGGCGGCAGTCTGGG
>CAJQPV010000057.1 GCA_905480305.1 uncultured Gammaproteobacteria bacterium
GGGAAACTACGACTGGTACAAACATCCCTGGGCGGCATTCTTCGTCTACCTCCCCGGCACGTCGTGGTCGACTATCCCCCCCAACGCACAGTTAGTTGATCTTACCGAGCGGTTACTCAGAACCAACGTTGTATCTGACGAATACGTACCCCTGTTAGCCGAGTTCATTCGCTATGTCTACGAGCACAACTACATGGTATTTCTCCCGAACCCGAACAACGTCTATGCAGTGAACAAGGAAGTGGTGTTCAAGCCCGGGCGCTCGGCATTTGTCTATCTGCGTGACCTGCAGGTAACAGATCAGCATTGGTCCCTGCGGGGTAAACAGCCCTATCCGGAAGAACGCGGGAAACCGCTGCGTATCAGCCGGGAACACATTGAGGAACCAGCACCATGAAGGATGTTACAAACGCTTCGGACCGGTTTCTGGCTGAATCCCGCTATGACCTGAAACAAGAACGTTCTCTGTCGCGACGAATCATCGTGCTGCTGATCATAGCGTCATTGTTGCTGATCGGTCAGAGTCTTTACAACCTGTCCAATCTGAGGCAAGTGGATCTTTCCATCATTACGGTTCAAAACACTGCCGATAATCTGGAGGAACTGGCACGGGAGATTGCCATGCCAATTGCTGATATCCGCATGTTATCCATGGAGGCTGTGCTGGCCCCGAACCAGGAACGGGTCGAGGAAACCAAACAACGTCTTGACCAGCGGGTCGGGGAACTCGAATCGCGTCTCACACAATGGCAGAGGCGCATCGATAGAGGCGGCGCCGACATGCCCGGCCAGGGTGAATTCCATGCTATTCAAGAGGCCTGGAAACGTTACCGGGAGGCCGTAGCGAAGACAGGCTATTACATCGAACAGGGCATCCGGGTTGCCGCTTTCATCAGCGTCACCCAACAGGAAAAATCCCGGTACGAAACACTAAAAGAAACATTGACAGCCTTCGGCCGTACCCGGATTGCACGAAGCCAGGAGGTTTATGACATCGCACAGGATAACTCCAGGGTGGCTTTTTACACCCTGGTGGTAACAGGAATTATCCAGATCCTGATCCTCATTTTTATCCTGTTTTTCGTCTATCGCATGTTCCGCACCTACATGCGGGCATCCCAGCTCCACGAACAGAAGCTGGCACAGGCCATGGTGTCTGCCGAAGAGGCCAACCGTGCCAAGAGCGAGTTCCTTGCCAACATGAGCCACGAGCTACGCACGCCCATGAACGCCATCCTCGGCTACAGCGAGATGCTGATAGAGGAAGCAGAAGACCTGCAGCAGGAGGATTTCATTCCGGATCTGAAAAAGATCAACCAGGCCGGCACCCACCTGCTCGCGCTCATCAATGATATCCTTGATCTGTCCAAGATCGAGTCCGGCAAGATGGAAGCCTTCGCCGAAGAAATCGACATCAACACCCTGATCGATGAGGTCAGCGGTACCACCCAGCCGTTGATGGAAAAGAACAACAACACCCTGTCTATCGAACGGGGTAAAGAACTTGGTAAAGCTCACCAGGACCTGACCAAACTGCGCCAGACCCTGTTCAACCTGCTGTCGAACGCCGCCAAGTTTACCCATGACGGCACGATCACCCTGCATGCCAACCGCATCGAACAGGCCGGTGTGGACTGGTTGACACTGGCGGTCAGTGACACCGGCATCGGTATTGCAGCCGACAAGATTGAGCATGTCTTTAAAGAGTTTACCCAGGCCGATGGATCGACGACGCGTGATTACGGCGGTACCGGGCTGGGCCTGGCTATCTCGAGACGTTTCTGCCAGTTGCTGGGTGGTGACCTGAATGTCCACAGTGAGTTAGGCGAAGGATCCACGTTTAGCATCCGCATCCCCGCCATCCTGCCAGAGGAGCACGATCTGCACCCGTCTGCTGACACCGTTGCGACAGCGGATATGGCCGAAGCTAAACTGGAGAGCCTGCGCAAGGCCGGACCCGGATCCATGATCCTGGTCATCGATGATGACCCGGAAGCCTGCGAAATCATCGAGCGTTATTTGACAAAAGACGGTTACAGCGTTGCCACGGCAACCAGTGGCGAACAGGGTCTGCGCCTGGCGCACGAGATACAGCCCGCCGCCATCACCCTGGACGTCATGATGCCGGACATGGATGGCTGGTCGGTGCTGCGTGTATTGAAGGCCGACCCGGCGCTGCGTGCGATACCGGTGATCATGCTGAGCATGATCGATGACCGGACACGGGGGTATTCGCTCGGTGCCGTTGACTACCTGACCAAGCCGGTAGACCGGGAACAACTCAACAAGACTCTGAGCCGTTACTACTGTGCAGAAGAAGACACCTGCCCGGTATTACTGGTCGAGGATGACACCGAGACACGCGAGGTGATGGCGCGCACCCTGGTGAAAGCAGGCTGGACGGTATCGGAAGCCGGCAACGGTCAGGAAGCACTGGACATTATGTCCGACCTGCACCCCCGTCTGATCCTGCTTGACCTGATGATGCCGGTGATGGACGGTTTCGATTTCCTCACCGTAATGCGTGCGCGGCCTGAATGGCGGCACATACCGGTCATCGTCATTACCGCCAAGGACCTGACCGCGGACGACCGCAACCGTTTGACCGGAAGAGTCGAGGAAATCGTTGAAAAGAGCGCCTATACCCATGAACAATTACTGCAACACGTGAGTGAGGCTGTTGCAAAGTGCAACATCAGTGAAACAGAGACAAACGCTATTGGGAAGGATGATGACTAAAATATTGCTGGTTGAAGACAATGAAATGAACCGCGACATGCTGACGCGCAGACTGGAACGCAAGGGTTTCGAGGTGGTCATTGCGGTAGACGGCCAGGCCGGTGTCGACATGGCAAGCTGCTCCAGCCCGGATATCATCCTCATGGATCTCAGCCTGCCGGTCATCGACGGCTGGGAAGCCACCCGCAAGATCAAGGCCGACCCTGCGACGCATTCGATTCCGGTTATTGCGCTGACGGCACACGCCATGGCCGGCGACGAGCAGAAGGCACTGCAAGCCGGTTGTAATGACTACGATACCAAGCCGATCGACCTGAAACGCCTGCTCGGCAAGATCGAGACACTACTGGGAAGCGTCTGACCCGGGACCTTCTCAAGCCGTGCTAATCTCAACAATTTCCGGTGGCGATCTGCTTGCCTTGATTGTCTCACCGGCCACCGCCAGGCATCCCCACTCAACCAACGAGATAGATCAAGCCCACCGTCACCAATGCCACTGCCAGACTCTGCAGGCCACCCCAGAGCCAGAAAGTCCCGCCGACACGACCGAGAAAATCGAC
This sequence comes from uncultured Gammaproteobacteria bacterium, assembly GCA_905480305.1. Lineage (GTDB taxonomy): Bacteria > Pseudomonadota > Gammaproteobacteria > UBA9214 > UBA9214 > UBA9214. Next base: position 3,300 of record CAJQPV010000057.1, read on the forward strand.
ACGATCACTGACATAATTGAAGCCGGGAACAGCGGTGCGTGCCACAGTCCCCATAGGGAGGCGCTGAGAATGCCGGTCCTGACTATCAGCTGAAAACCACAGGTGGCCTGGCGGCAAATAAACATTTCATAAGACGTGAGTATCTTGTCGAAGCTCTCTCCCAAAGGAGCATGATATATGTCAGTTTTCACTTTTCGATCAGAATTTGTTTCTTCCTTCGTATCATTTACCCCATGGCTATTCATTGGCAAACAGTGACTCACGGGCTGCCTCCACCACGGCAGAGACGACGGGGTGCGTAACCTTGCGTTCGACGGATATGGCGTAGAATCGCTCTTGCACTTCGTCAACCCGACCAATCGCGGACACCTGATACTGCAACGCCACCTCGGCCTCGATCGCCGCGGGTGCGATAAAAACCCCCACTCCCTGTTGCCCAAAAACCTTCATCAGTGCGCTGTCATCAAACTCGGCAACCATGCGCGGATGAATGCGATGCTTATCAAGCCATTTGTCAATGCCGGAACGCAGCTGAGTACCGCTGCTGGGCAATAATATCGGTGCGCCATCCAGACAACGGGGGAAATCACCCGTTAGCTTCTTTATCAGTTTCTCTGTAGCAAAGAAGCTGACCGCACACTCACCAAGTTTGTGACTGAAGCCCCGCATACTGATCGTTGGCGGGATAGTACGGTCGGCCAGCACCAGATCAAGACGATGGACGGCCAGTTCCGCCAACAGCATATCGAGACTCGCCTCGCGGCAGACCATACGCACCGGCTCCGGCATCTGCAGCGCAGTCTGAAGTACACGATGGGCGATGGACTTGGGCACCACATCGACCACACCCACCCTGAACAGCTGGGGACGATCATCCGGTAACTGATTTAGCACCTCTTCCAGTTCACCACCCAATGAGAAGATTTCATCGGCATAGCTCAACACCAGCCGTCCGCTGTCAGTGAGTTCCAGATTGCGCCCGACCCGACTGAACAGATCCACCCCAAGATGTTTTTCCAACAGGCTCAATTGTCCACTGATGGTCTGCGGCGTCAGGTGCAAACGCTCACTGGCCCTGGCGACACCGCCTTCTCTGGCCACCACCCAGAAATAGCGCAGATGCTTGTAGTTAATCACAGCTTCTCCATTACTTCGTAATTACCGAATAGTGCAACAATTATATTCGACTTTTACTGTTTACCAAACCTGCCTAGCATGGCCAACCATAAATCAGCTACAGGGTATGGGAGAATCCAATGCAGATTGCCATCCAGTCACGCAATTTTACACTGACCGACGCCCTGCGCAGCCATGCCGAGCGACGACTACGTTTCGCCCTGGCCTGCTGTAACGATCGCATTCATCGTGTTGTTATGCGGCTATCCGACATCAACGGCCCGCGTGGCGGAGCCGACAAGCGCTGCCACTTGCAGGTGATGCTGACCGGTATGGCCGATGTGGTGATAGAAGATATCGAGGCCGACCTGTACGTCGCCATCGACCGCGCGACCGATCGCGCCGGGCGTACCGTGGTGCGACAAATCGACCGTCAGCAAACCCTGCTCAAGCAGTGCCGTACGATCCTGTCGGACGCGTAGCAGGCTGCCTGCCCGGTTAACAAATCAGACAAGGTAATAAACCATGAACAACCAAAACACTATCGCTGCGAGCCGGAGCCAAACCTCCACGCTGGCCACCAACAAGGTGATCCGCAACACCTATATGTTGCTGTCCATGACCCTGCTCTTCAGTGCGCTGAGCGCCGGTGTTTCTATGGCGCTGAACCTGCCTCATCCGGGACTGTTGCTCACGCTCGGCGGCTATTTCGGCCTACTGTTTCTGACTGCCAGGTTCCGTGACAGCGCTTTGGGACTGGCCTTCGTTTTCGCCCTGACCGGCTTCATGGGCTACACTCAGGTCTACAACGTACGCAACGGCATCACCCGATGGATCCGCGATGATCGACCGGTAACACACTTGTAAAAAACCCCGACCAGACATAGAAACAAGACATGACAAAACTCCCGGCCACCTGCACAGAAAAACCACCTGGCCATAAGCCACGCCCGATAATTGACCTGTTGGTCAGCATTGTTATTCCCTCCGTTATCCTGATGAAGTTTAGCGGCGATGATGCCCT
>CAJQPV010000058.1 GCA_905480305.1 uncultured Gammaproteobacteria bacterium
AGCCAGGTATTTTTAAAACCCCGGCAGCTATCCCCCTCGCCGGGGTTTTTTTTGTGCTGACCGTGAGCTGATTACTCCGGTGGCGCCAGTCCCAGCCAGTGATTCAGTACCTGCTGCAGTTGTTCATTGCCGGCGCGCGTGTGCGCCGAAAATAACTGGCTGGATGCCTCGGGGTGCAGTCTTTCCAGTGCCTTGCGGGTTTGCAACAGGGCTGCCTGAGCAGGTCCGCGCTTGAGCTTGTCAGCCTTGGTGAGCAGCACATGGGTCTGCAATGCGGCGCTGTAACACCAGCTCAGGACCTGTTGATCGTATTCCTTCAGCGGGTGACGGACATCCATAAGCAGCACGACGCCGCAGAGTGACTCGCGGGTTTCCAGGTAGCGGGCAATATTGCGCTGCCATTCTCCCTTCATGGATTTGGATACCTTGGCATAGCCGTAACCGGGCAGATCCACCAGGCGGACAGCCTCGCGTACCGCAAAGAAATTGATCTCCCTGGTGCGCCCTGGCGCTTTGCTGATGCGCGCCAGTGACTTTTGCTCCGTCAGCACATTCAGTGCGCTGGACTTGCCGGCATTGGAGCGCCCGGCAAAGGCAACTTCGATACCTTCATCCGCTGGTACGCGGCGGCTGTCCGGTGTACCCATAATGAAAGTGGTTTGCTGGTAAAGGTTTTTCATGGCTAGTGCGCATTAGACGCGACTTCGCTGGCGTTGGAAAGTCGCTTGTCGTCACCGTCTCCGACCAGAACGGTCTGGCAGCCTGAGTTGACCCACTGCGCTGTGGCAGGTATAAAAAGAGCCCTTTTTTCGCTCGAAGGGCAGATCAAGCGTACACCCCGCATGCAGCGCACCCGTCCACGGCGGACCGGTGGATACAGGAGCAGTCCAGAAATGAAGAATTACTTAGTAATAACAATGAGTTTACTGATTTCCATGGCGTTCGCCCCGGCCCAGGCCGGCGGCGATCCTGAGGCTGGCAAGGTCAAGTCTGCAAGTTGTGCCGCCTGCCACGGGGCTGACGGCAATAGCGTTAACCCGGAATGGCCGAAGCTCGGTGGCCAGCATGCCGGCTATATCATCCAGCAACTGCGCTACTTTTCTGACGGTGAGCGCGACAACGCCACCATGAAAGGTATTGCAGCGAACCTCAGTGACGAAGATCGCATGGATCTGGCGGCCTATTATGCGAGCCAGAAGGTTAGCTATGGCGCGGCTGACCCGGCGGAGGTTGAACTTGGTGAAATGATCTATCGCGGTGGTAATTCAGAAAGTGGCGTAGCCCCCTGCATGAGTTGTCATGGTCCGAACGGTGCCGGCAATCCTGCTGCCAATTACCCGGCCCTGCGTGGCCAGCACGCCAAGTATGTCGAGAACCAGTTACATGGCTTTGCCGAAGGTAACCGGGTTAACGAGAACTCCATCGCGATGATGCAGATCATCGCCAACCGTATGACCAACAAGGAAATTCGTGCGGTTGCCAGTTATATCCAGGGTCTGCACTAGGGGTCCCTTGCTGTCACGACTGCCCGCAAGCGTGCGGGCAGGGCGTTAGCATTTTCCAAACCAGAACCGGATTTCCAGGTTCGGCCCGTTCTGGTTTGAGGTGTTCAATTCGCTGGGTCTGTATGACGTTTACAGCGCTGCCTGGTTGCTGCTGATACTCACCTTCATGGTGCTGCGCTGGTGGCCGTTGCTTGCTAGCAATGGCGTCCCCGAAGACGTTAACGTTGCCGTGTTCGAGGATATCGATTTCAACACCAGTATGGGTCCACTGACACTGGAGCTGAGCAATTTTCGCCTGGTCAACATCAACCCGGTGATGCAGCAGGATGCGGAACAGAAGTTTCGCAACTTCGGCACCAATTCCAGTTTCAAATTACCCAAGCAGCTGGTGACCCTGTTTACTGCAAAGGGTTTTGATGGCATTGCTGCACAGGTAGATGCCACGGTTCCGGAGGCCGGGCGATCCGCCGTACTGGATACCTGCCTGAAGGTGTTGCAGACCATGTTGGCCAGCCTGTACACGGAACTGTTGGCCGAGAACGGTGTCGATTTGTCACAAGGAATTTCCGCGCAGGACGGTGTTTTTTACGATGACGCCATCAATGCCATTGGTGCCGTTGCTAACTACGGATCGCCTTTTTATATCCAGCTGAAGAGCTTCGAGCAGATTCAGTCTGGCGGCCTGCAGATTGCGTGGGCACCCGGTAAGGCGCTGGTTTATATATGTTTTACGCTGCTGATTGCAGGTGGTCCTGCATGTTCTGTGTTTCAGCAAGCCGTTTGTGGTGCTGCATAAATGAGCTTGCCGGTCAGTAACCTTTATAAAGTGTTTGTGCTGTTTGCCATTATTACTGCACTGATTTACCTGTTTTATGAAGGCCGCTAGCGTAGCCGTGAGCCGGGTGGTTTCGTGTTGCTGGTGATTTCCAGTGCCGTGGTGTTTCTGCTCTGGTACTCTTTTACCGGTAATGCCGCCGAGATCCAGCCGCTGCTGCCAGTGTTACAGAGCTAATGGATGAAAATCCATGTACCGGAAAATTTTATCGGCTATGGGGCGTTTGCAATTGCTGCCATGGTGGGCAGTCATCGGACTGTTCGTCACGCTGTTCGCTTTTGCCGGCGTCAACATGTTTCTTCCGGGCTGCATTCCTGCGGCGAGTTGTAATTGATACGCTACATGCAAGCAATGAGACTAAAATAGTTATTTTTCAGGAGTTGTGAATATGAAGATGGTAACAAGATGGCTGATGGTGCTGATGCTTCCCTTGCTCATGGCAGGTGCTGCCTGTGCGCAGGAATATACCGACGGCAAGGAATATCTGAGTTTGAAGGCCCCGCAACCGACATCAAGCGGCGATAAAATAGAGGTGTTGGAAGTATTTTATTACGGCTGCCCGCACTGTTACCGTCTTGAGCCAGAGCTGGAAGGCTGGCTTAACAGCCTGCCCGACGATGTGGCGTTTATTCGCATGCCAGCGGTGTTTGATCCGAGTTGGGAGCCGCTAGCCAAAGCTTATTACACGGCAGAATTGCTGGGTGTGACAGACAAGCTTCACACGGCTTTATTCAATGCAATTCACAAGGACAAGAGAAAGATACGCGATGTCGCTTCCTTGCAGAAGATATTCCTGGAGCAGGGTGTATCCGCGTCAGAATTTACCGAAGCGTTCAATTCTTTTGATGTCAATGCTGTGAAGCTTCCTCGCGCGAAACAGATGGCGGGAAAGCCACCAAATAAATACGGCATCACGGGTGTGCCTACTATTATCGTCAATGGCAAGTACAGTACCAGCGCCACCCAGGCCGGCAGCAACCAGAATATTATCAGGGTGATGGATTACCTGATTGCAGCCGAGCGAGCTGCACTCGCGGCAACAAGTGCGCAGTAACCGCTGCAGTGAATGCCGCGATTACCGGCTATACTGCTAGTGGCTGATGGCAGAAAACGTCAACAGATGTACCAGGCGTTGCCGGCTGATGCCGGTGGCTGTCCGCGAAACCAACAGGAACAGGTATGCCAGAGCTGGCAGAAGCAACAAAAACTGCATCTAGAATGAGAGCGCCTGAAAAGGCTGCCGCCAATAGCGGCCAGCATCTCAAGTTGCTGAGCTATAACGTGCAGGCGGGTATCAGTACCGGCCGTTACCGGCATTACGTTACCCGCAGCTGGAAGCATGTTTTACCGCATGCGCAGCGTTTCAGTAACCTCGATCGCGTGGCACGGCTGGTAAAGGATTACGATATTATCGGCCTGCAGGAGCTGGATGCCGGCAGTCTGCGCAGCAACAACATCAACCTGACGCAGTACCTCAGTGAAAAGGCAGACATGCCGTTCTGGTCAGACCAGACCAACCGGCGTATCGGGCGTTTCGCCAGCCACAGCACCGGCCTGCTGAGCCGTTTTCATCCGCACGAAATTGTCGAGCATCGCCTGCCGGGCAGGATACCCGGACGCGGCGCGCTGTTTATCCGCTATGGCAGCAAGCATGATTCACTGGTGGTGCTGATTCTGCACATGGCGCTGGGCAGGCGCGCACGTTTGCGCCAGTTCGATTACATCAGCGATATTGTCAATGAGTACCGGCACGTTATCGTGATGGGCGACCTCAACTGTCACTCGCAAAGCGCCGAGATGGATTACCTGATCGACCGCACCATGATGAGCGAACCGATGCACGGCATGTGCACCTTCCCGAGCTGGAGGCCGCAACGCAATATTGACCATATCCTGGTAACGCCGACCCTGCAGGTCGATCACGTCAAGGCGCTCAACTTTTCATTGTCCGACCATTTGCCGGTTGAGATGCACATCACCCTGCCGGAGTCGGTTCACCTCGGCAACGGCTAGCGCTGTCAGCAACAGCTACTGCAAGCTGAACTCCTTACTGCCACCAACGGTGTTGTGGTAGAACTGGAATTTCGTGGTCTCGTAGATACCCTTTGCCAGGTCTTTCAGCGCGGCGGCTTTTTCCGGGAACTGTGCCGAGACATCTGCGGTCGGATCCTCGGCATGCAGGTCATGCAGTTTTGCCTCGCTGCCATCATGCTGCATGCGTAACATGTAGTTGTTTGTGATGGCGCCGATTACCGGTGCACGCTTGCCGGATGTTTGCGTATACACGACGCGTTCCCCTTCCGGCACCGGGCCATTGATATCACGGCCCATGGTTGAGTTGACGTAATCAATACCCAGCCAGCCGGCCATGGTCGGGATTACGTCCACCAGGCTGACGGCATCTTCAACAACACGGTGTTCGAGGTAGCCGGGTGCGTAGATCATGAACGGCACATGCAGTCCATCCAGGTCCAGCAGTTCATAAAACGGCTCCATGTGCGGCGTGGTGGTGATGCGATTGTTGTGATCACCAAACACTACAAATATCGAGTTATTCAGGTAGCCGCTGTTCTTCGCCATCTCCAGGAAGCGGCCAATATTAAAGTCCAGCAAGCGTACGGCGTTGTATTGAGCGGTACTTTTGAAGCCGTGCTTGCGGACTTCATCTTCTGAAAGCTGGTCTACCTGAAAACCATCGTTATCTTCGGGAACAGTAAAAGGACGGTGGTTAGCCGCTGTTTGTATGTAGGCAAAAAATGGCCGGTCTTGTGGCTGTTTTGACAGTACCCTGTCGACTTCCCTGAATAGTCCCAGGTCCGATATACCCCAGACATCGACCAGTGGTTCCGTGTACATACCTTCCTGGTAGAGGCGCACGCCCTTGATGCTGTTCTGGATGAGTGCGCTCATGTTCGCCCAGCCGGCACTGCCGCCGATAAAATAAAATTTCTCGTGTTCATGCAGATAATTCAGGGCAATGCGCTGCTCGGCAATCAGCGGATTGCGTGTGGCTGTCTTCACCGAGGACACGTCGGGCAGTCCGGTAATGCTTGCGAACACGGTACGTGAGGTGCCTGATACCGGCACATAAAAGTTTGGAAAAAACCAGCCGTTATCCGCCATCATGTCGAGAGTGGGCGTGGTATCAAGCGGGTTATTGTAGGCACTGACGCGGCTGGCGCCGAGCGATTCCAGCATGATGAGAATAATATTCGGTGCCCGCTCAAACTGCAGCTTTTGCGGCCCTGCCGTTAAAACGCGATCATAATTTAAACGCTTGTGATCCTTGTCGGTTACATTTAAATAATCGGCTATCACCGGGTAATAGCGGCGCACCTCGTTCATATCATAGCGCGGCTCTCTTTGTTCGAAGGTGTCGTAAAAGAACAGCACCGGATTGATACCGAGTGCTGC
>CAJQPV010000059.1 GCA_905480305.1 uncultured Gammaproteobacteria bacterium
ATCGGGCACACCACTAACAGACAACTGATTAGCGTGAAGCATCGGTTATCGCATTGGGTCGAAAATACCCTGTCTGCATTCACTCCCTGTACGTCCGGGAACAGTTGCCAGTTCAACCGATAGAAGACCTTTAGCCACAAAAAAAAACGGCGACCCGAAGGCCGCCATCCATGGATACTACTATAAGTGCATAGGCTACCTATAAACTGAGCGAGCGGATACGATTAACCAACCAGGTTCAACTCAGACAGCGCGCTGTAGCAACGCATCGTTACAATGAACTCATAACAATGAACTCATAAGAAAATGTTCAGTCCTCGCACGGCCATTTATCAACCAGTGCACGGAAGATGGCATCGATCGGTGTCTCCGAAGCATACTGGGGGTTGGCCTGAATATAAGCGACGAAGACCTCAACGGCTTCTGTACGTGTCGTTTCCGGGGGACCGCAGACAATCTTATGGTACGTTGCGGAATTTGAAATAGTATTGTGGTAGTGCCTGCCGCCCTCGAAAAAACCGTAGCAGAACCCCATGGCGGTCGTGTGATCAGAGTGGCCCTCCCCGAGGGTGCAGACACCCACGAGATCAGCCGCGGTTAGCAGATTGAAATCTTCCAGCGTGTAGCCCTCGCTCAACACCGTCTCGGCCCGCAGTTGTCCCGACACCAGCCAGCCTGCAGTTAGAACGGCGGCTACTACAATACCTTTCCAGCTCTTGATTTTCATAACTCTGCTCCCTGGGACACCGGCTTACCGGCGCCTTGTCGATTTGCTCATATTTCCCGATACAGTAACGGAACTGTGCGGATTCCGTATGAATGCAAGGCTCTCTACTGCGCTTGCTGCAAACGGTAGTTTTCTTCACGAAGCCGTTGGTTTTCGGCTTCAGTACTCTCCCGTTTCTTTGTCTGGTCGACGAGATAGCCGCCACCTGCGCCGAGGGCGGCACCCCATGCCGCGCCACTCTTACCACCCAGAAGAGCACCCGCCGCTGCGCCTATCGCTGCACCGGAACCGGTACGCTGCTGGGTCTCGTTCATCGTACAGGCGCCGACGGTAAAAACCAGCGACACGATGTAAAACATTCGCAAGGAAGTCGCGCTCATCCTGAGGAAAGGTACTCGTCCAGCTGCTCTAGTTTGCATATCTGCCTACCCCTTTATTGTCCGGTCAACCGTATCACTATCGATCTATTCACGACTAATACTTTCAGGCTGAAATATTAACCCATCTGAATGCTGTGAGAAAGCACCGGCCTTTTCCAACATGAAACAAGTTTGAAGCAGTAAGGGATTCCGCCCGGAATCAGAAAAATGACTGCTGCCGCTACTTGCAGAATATTACTCTACTACTTCAGTAATCGATTCCAGTTCATTGCCATCGTTGAAGTGCAGTCGGTATCTCACGTTGTCTTTCTTGTAGTACATTTCGTCGCCCGAACTGCTCTCCGGGGGGCCACATTTTTCCTCGACTTCTGCTCGAGTTTGGCCGGGATTCTGCTCGTCCTGAATCATGTATGTGCCACACGTCATCGATCCGGCTGATGCCAGCTGACTGGCCAGCACAAACAGTGGCACCAATAACAGTGATAGATACTTATTCATAGTTGTCTCCTCGCATTTTTTCATTTTGTTTATAGCGCCGGAAATATGGTTCTTGTTCCCGACTATAGCACCTGACGACAATCAGCTTTGATGGTATCAGGCATACAGCTTCAATTTATGGTGTGAGCCATACCTGTCAGGGTTGGTCGGTTCCTGAAGTACAGTGAATGCCCATACCACCGGCAGACAGACTTCCCGAGAGGCTGTTCCAGCGGTTTCATGGGCCATTAAGCTGCGGCTGGTTGCAGCGATTCCGGCACCCTGTCTACTCCCACTTGTTACCAAACATCTTGCCGATGCTATCCAGCGGCAACGGGAACACGATGGTGGAACTCTTGTCCCCGGCAATTTCCGTGAGGGTCTGCAGGTAACGCAGCTGCAGCGACTGCGGCTGTTCGTTGAGTATCTTTGCCGCCTCGACCAGCTTGGTGGCCGCCTGCATCTCTCCCTCGGCGTGAATCACCTTGGCACGCCGTTCCCGCTCGGCCTCTGCCTGGCGGGCGATGGCACGCACCATGGTCTCGTCTATGTCGACATGCTTGATTTCGACGTTCGCCACCTTGATGCCCCAGGCATCGGTCTGCCGGTCGAGCAGGCCCTGGATATCCGCATTGAGTTTTTCCCGCTCCGCCAGCATGTCATCGAGCTCATGCTGACCGAGCACCGAGCGCAACGTGGTTTGTGCCAGCTGGCTGGTCGCGACGAGGAAATCCTCCACCTGGATAATGGCCTTTTCCGGGTCGATGACGCGAAAATAGAGCACGGCATTGACCTTCACCGAGACATTGTCACGCGAGATCACGTCCTGGCTCGGAACATCCATGACCACCGTGCGCAGATCCACCCTCACCATCTGCTGAATGATCGGGATGACAATAATCAGGCCAGGTCCCTTGACCTTCCAGAAGCGCCCGAGTGTAAAGATGACACCGCGCTCGTATTCTCGCAGCACACGGAAGGTGTACAACAGCAATGCGACAAAAATGATCAGTCCCACAAAAACGCCTGGAATAGCCATATCAAACCTCCTGATTTAGCGGTTGAACCTGCAGTACCAGACCATCAATGGCGACGACCTGTACCTTGTCACCGCGCCTGAGCGCTGTTGCTGATTCAGCCCGCCAGATTTCACCATGAATACGGATACGGCCCTGGTACTCGAAGTCGTCAAGTACCTCGCCGGTCATATGTAGCAGTTCTTCCTGACCACTGACCACCGGTCGGTCGCGCGCCTTGATGGCAGCGCCGATGATAAACAGAAAAAATCCGGTGGTGATAAAGGACAGGGAAAAGATCAGCGGCAGCGACACCGCGTAGCCGCTGCCTTCCTTGTCAAACAGGATGATAGATCCAACCACAAACGCAATCACCCCGCCAAAACCGAGCGCACCGAAACTGGGTACGAAGGCCTCGGCCAGCATGAAGATGATGCCGAGCGATAACAGCGCCAGGCCGGCGTAGTTCACCGGCAGCACCTGGAAGGC
>CAJQPV010000060.1 GCA_905480305.1 uncultured Gammaproteobacteria bacterium
GATACGGCGCTTGTGCACGGAGTCCGTCTTCGCCATGGTGATGAAAGGCTCGGCGATACGACGCAGTTCCTTGGCTTTTGGCAAGGTGGTTTTAATGATTTCGTGACGCAACAGTGACACAGTCATGTTCTGGAACATGGCCTTGCGATGGGAACTGTTGCGGTTTAATTGCCGTCCTGTCTTGCGATGACGCATTGTTAGATCCCGTTAATGGTTGCGGACGCCGTTTCCGGCTCCTTTACACTCAAACTGGCAGGTGGCCAGTTTTCAAGACGCATACCCAAAGACAGTCCCTTGGTGGCCAGTACATCCTTGATCTCTGTCAGGGACTTCTTGCCCAGGTTCGGGGTCTTGAGTAATTCAACTTCGGTGCGCTGAATCAGGTCACCGATAAAATAGATGCTTTCTGCCTTGAGGCAGTTGGCTGAACGTACTGTCAGCTCCAGGTCATCAACCGGACGCAGCAGAATCGGATCGATGTCGGCTTCCGGTGAATGCGCCGGTTCCTGCTTACTCGCCTGCAGGTCAACAAATGCACCCAACTGGTCCTGCAGAATGGTAGCGGCGTGGCGAATAGCTTCTTCCGGATCCACGGTACCATTGGTTTCGATGTCGATAATCAGCTTGTCGAGGTCAGTACGCTGTTCCACGCGCGCACGGTCAACATTATAGGAAACACGGCTAACCGGACTGAAAGAGGCATCCAGCTGCAGGCTGCCAATAATGCGGCCCTCACCTTCTTCGGTCTCGCGACGTGTTGCCGGCTGATAACCGCGGCCCTTGGCAACCTTCAGCGTCATGGAAAGCTCACCGGCCTTGGTCAGGTTGGCAATGACGTGATCCGGGTTTACCACTTCTACATCGTGATCCAGCGTGATGTCACCTGCGGTAACCGGGCCAGGTCCCTTCTTCTTCAGTGTCAGGGTTGCCTCGTCGCGGCTATGCATGCGCAGTGCAACCTGCTTCAGGTTCAGCAGGATATCAATGACGTCCTCCTGCACACCTTCAATTGTTGAGTACTCATGCAATACGCCTTCAATCTCGGCATCAATAATTGCTGAACCCGGCATTGATGAAAGCAAAATACGACGCAGTGCATTACCAAGGGTATGCCCAAAACCGCGTTCCAGCGGCTCCAGCGTTACCCTGGCATGCTTACCGGTGACAGCCTGCACATCGACAATGCGCGGCTTCAGAAATTCGTTGACTTTACCCAGCATGAAATAAGCCTCTCAATTCTTACTTGGAATACAATTCTACAATCAGATGTTCATTGATATCAGCCGGCAGCTCACTGCGCTCCGGACGTGATTTATAGACACCTTCCATTTTCTTTGCGTCTGTATCAACCCACTCTGAAATACCGCGCTGCTGCGCAAGCTCCATTGCAGAACTGATACGCAATTGCTTGCGACACTTTTCGTTAATGCTGACCACATCTTCCGGCTGCACCTGGTATGACGGTATATTCACACGTGAACCGTTGATGCTGATGCCGTTGTGGCGCAATAACTGACGTGACTCGCTGCGTGAAGACGAGAAACCCATACGATATACGACATTGTCGAGGCGACCTTCCAGCAGCTGCAACAGGTTCTCACCGGTAGAGCCCTTGGTAGATGCCGCTTTCTGGTAGTAATTGCGGAATTGCTTTTCAAGCACACCGTATATGCGACGCAGCTTCTGCTTCTCGCGCAGCTGGGTGGCGTAATCCGAAAGCCGTGTACGACGCTGACCGTGCTGACCTGGCGGGAACGGACGTTTTTCGACCGGGCACTTTGAGGTGAAACATTTCTCGCCTTTCAGAAACAACTTGCCACCTTCACGGCGACACTGACGGCACTTGGAACCAGTATATTTTGCCATTTTCTCTTTCCTTCCTAGACGCGACGCTTTTTAGGTGGACGACATCCGTTATGCGGTATCGGTGTCACGTCTGTAATGTTGGTAATCTGGAACCCGGCATTGTTGAGCGCACGAACAGCAGATTCACGACCAGGACCCGGACCCTTGACCTCAACCTCGAGGTTCTTCATGCCGAATTCCTTCACTTTATCACCGGCTTTTTCTGCGGCAACCTGGGCAGCAAACGGTGTGCTCTTGCGAGACCCGCGAAAACCCGAACCACCAGCAGTCGCCCAGGCCAGGGCATTGCCCTGCCGGTCGGTAATCATGATGATGGTATTGTTGAATGATGCGTGAATATGGGCGATGCCGTCAGCAACGTCCTTCTTCACCTTCTTCTTTACTGGTGCCTTTGCCATACTGTTTTCCGGTTTATATTGGTTTGCCTGGTTTAATCAGGGAATTACTTGCGAATCGGTCGACGCGGTCCCTTGCGGGTGCGTGCATTAGTCTGTGTCTGCTGTCCACGCAGTGGCAGGCCACGGCGATGACGGATACCACGGTAGCAGCCCAGGTCCATCAGGCGCTTGATGTTCATGGAGATAGTACGACGCAGGTCACCCTCGATGGTGTACTTGACAACTTCTGTACGAATTGCCTCAACCTCTGCCTCGGTCAGGTCCTTGATTTTTACATCAGGCTTGATACCACTGTCGTCGCAAATCTTGCGCGCAGTGATGCGACCAATGCCATAAATACCTGTCAGGGCAATCCCCGCATGCTTGTGCGGCGCTATGTTAATTCCGGCAATACGAGCCATCTAAATCATCTCCAACGCAATATTGTAAAAGTGCGGCGCGAAAAGCAGGTAAGCATAGCCTTTGGCTGCCGATAAATCAAACACAGAAGACTCCACAAGATGTCCGTAACGGACGCCTGGAAGCGCTAATAATTTCTAATATTTCAATATCTTGCATAACGTCCGAAACTGCCTAGCCCTGCCGCTGCTTGTGACGACCATCTTTACAGATGACGCGCACAACACCATTGCGACGTACAACCTTGCAGTTACGACATATACGCTTGACTGAAGCACGTACTTTCATGTCATTTACCTCGTGTGGCCTGCTGCTAGCGCAGCATGCCGGTTCCGCCATGTCCCTTCAGGTTCGCTTTTTTCATCAAGCCGCTGTACTGGTGAGAAACCAGATGCGTTTGTACCTGCGCCATAAAGTCCATGGTCACCACAACAATAATCAGTAACGATGTGCCGCCAAAATAGAACGGTACATTCCAGTAGAGAATCAGAAACTCCGGCATCAAACACACCAGAGTAATGTATACCGCGCCCGCGGCTGTCAACCGCGTCATGACACCATCAATATAGTTCGCGGTCTGCTCGCCCGGACGAATCCCGGGAATAAAAGCGCCCGACTTCTTCAGGTTGTCTGCGGTATCGCGCGCATTGAATACCAGCGCTGTATAGAAAAAGCAGAAAAACACGATCGCCAGCGCATAAAAAAGTACATACAGCGGTTGACCGGGTGACAGTGTTGCCGAAACATCCCTGAGCCAGCCCATGCCTTCTTTCTGTCCTACCCAGCTACCCATGGTTGCCGGAAACAGAATTATACTGGAGGCAAAGATCGGCGGTATAACGCCGGCCATGTTCAGCTTTAACGGCAGGTGCGTACTTTGTGCCGCATACACCTTGCGACCTTGCTGGCGCTTGGCGTAAT
>CAJQPV010000061.1 GCA_905480305.1 uncultured Gammaproteobacteria bacterium
CTTGAGCTTCTCAAGCGTCATTCCCTCGCGCCACTGCTCGCGCGGTTTTAGCTGAATGGTGGTTTCGACCATGGTCAGTGGTGCCGGGTCGGTGGCTGTTTCGGCACGGCCCATCTTGCCGAAGACCCGTTTGACTTCCGGCACGGTCATGATGAGCTTGTCGGTTTGTTGCAGGATCTCCTGCGCCTTGCCAATCGACACGGCGGGAAAGGTGCTGGGCATGTAGAGCAGGTCGCCTTCGTCAAGGTCCGGCATGAACTCGGTACCGAGTCGGCTGGCCGGCCACAGACCGACGGCGACCAGCAGCGCGGCGACCAGTAAAATACTGCCAGGTGCCTTCAATACGAGGTTAATAAGCGGCCGGTAGGATGCAATCAATATCCGGTCAACCGGGTTCCTTGCTTCCGGAATAATGTTGCCGCGAATGAAATAGCCCATTAACACCGGCACCAGCGTAATGGAAAGACCAGCTGCTGCTGCCATGGCGAAGGTCTTGGTATAGGCCAGCGGTGTGAACAGCTTGCCCTCCTGTGCCTGCAGGGTGAACACCGGCAAAAAACTCAGCGTGATAATGAGCAGCGAAAAGAACAGCGGCGGTCCAACTTCCAGGGCGGCATCACGAATAATGGTCCAGCGGTTGTCGTCCGTCACGCAGGTCTTCTCCATGTGCTTGTGGACGTTCTCAATCATGACAATGGCGGCGTCGACCATGGCGCCGATGGCAATGGCAATGCCGCCAAGTGACATGATGTTGGCATTAATACCCAGGCGCTGCATAACGATGAAGGCGACCAGGATGCCAATCGGCAGTGAGATGACAATCACCAGTGCAGAACGCAGGTGAAACAGGAACAGTGTGCATACCAGTATTACCACGATGAATTCTTCCAGCAGCTTGCCACGCAGGGTGCTTACGGCACGCTGAATCAGCGCAGAGCGGTCATAGGTTTCGATAATTTCGACGCCGGCCGGAAGCCCCTTGCCCAGTTCGGCCAGTCGCGCCTTCACCAGGCTGATGGTCCTTTGTGCGTTTTCGCCGTAACGCATCACGATGACGCCGCCGACCACTTCACCTTCGCCATCCAGTTCTGCAATGCCGCGCCGCAGTTGTGGTCCCAGCCGGATCTGTGCGACATCTTTCAGCAGGATCGGGGTGCCGCGCTCGTTCACGCCGAGCGGTATATGCTTGAGGTCATCAAGCGCGTCGATGTAACCGGTGGCACGCACCATGTACTCGGCCTCGGCCAGTTCAATGACCGAGCCGCCGACTTCCTGGTTGCCGCGCTGAATGGCATTGCGTATTTTTGCCAGTGGCAGGTCGTAGGCGCGCAACTTGTTCGGATCCACTACCACCTGGTACTGCTTCACCATGCCGCCGATGGTAGCGACTTCCGAAACGCCCGGTACGGTCTGTAATTCGTATTTTAGAAACCAGTCCTGCAGGCTGCGCAACTGTGACAGGTCATGGTTACCGTGGCGGTCAACCAGTGCATACTCGTACACCCAGCCGACACCGGTGGCATCCGGTCCCAGTTGCGGACGGGCGTTGACCGGCAACTTGCTGGCGGCCTGGTTGAGGTATTCCAGTACCCGCGAGCGCGCCCAGTAGGGGTCGGTACCGTCCTCGAAAATGACATAGACAAAGGAATCACCGAAGAACGAATAGCCGCGTACATTGACTGCCCTGGGTACCGACAGCATGGCGGTAGTCAGCGGATAGGTTACCTGGTCCTCGACCACCTGTGGTGCCTGGCCCGGGTAGCTGGTCTTGATAATGACCTGCACGTCGGACAGGTCGGGTATTGCATCCAGCGGGGTGTGTTTTACTGCATATATTCCCCAGCCGGTCAGCATCACCGTCAGCAGGATCACCAGCACACGATTGCGAATTGACCAGTCGATGATGTACGCAATCATTTTGGCACATCCTGTTCGTCTGCATTGTCGCTGGCCTGCATGCGCGTCATGCTGGCCTTGAGACTGGCCTCGGAATCGATCAGGAATTGTCCGGAGGTGACGACCTCCTCGCCCGGCTCAAGCCCGGCAATAATCTCCACCTGGTCGCCGCTTTCGATACCGGCAGTCACCGTGCGACTGGCAAACCGGCCTTCGCCGAGTGCCATGACCACGCGTGATTCGCGACCGGTACGGATCAGTGCTTCGACCGGGATAACAATCGTATCGTCCCTGGCGCCGCCGAAGATTCGGACATTGGCATACATGTTTGGCTTGAGTGCCTCGTCCGGGTTATCAAAACGCAAGCGCGCCTTCAGTGTGCGGGTCTTCGCATCAAGGCTCGGGTAGATGTATTCAACCGTGCCCTCCCAGATGCGTCCCGGTAAAAATGCCAGGCTGACCTCGGCCGTCTGGCCAACCTTTACCCAGTCAGCCTGGCTTTCGAACACTTCGGCGATCAGCCAGACACTGGAGAGGTCGGCCAGGCTCATTACCTGGGTTTTCGGTGTGACATACATCCCGAGGCGTACCATGAGTTTTGATACCACGCCGTCCTGTGGTGAATAGATCGCGATGTTTTGCTGGACCTTGCGGGTTTTTTCAAGTTGTTTGACCTGGTCCGCAGGAATGCCAAGTGCCACCAGACGTTCACGCGAGGCACGCGTCAGGGTGTTGTTGCCCAGCGCCAGTGCCTGTACGAACTCCTCCTGTGCATTGACCAGTTCGGGTGAATACAGTGCCAGTAATTGCTCGCCCTTGCTGATGCGCTCGCCTTCCGAATGCGCAACCAGCTGTTCAATCCAGCCCTCGGTGCGCAGATGGATATGACTCACCCTGGTCTCGTCGTACTCGACATAGCCAACCGTATCGATTACGCGCAGCAGTGCTGAGCGTTTCACGGTTGCCGTGCGGACACCCAGGTTCTGAATGACTTCTGCTGCAATGATTACCTTGCCGCTATCACCGCTATCACCGCTA
This sequence comes from uncultured Gammaproteobacteria bacterium, assembly GCA_905480305.1. GTDB lineage: Bacteria > Pseudomonadota > Gammaproteobacteria > UBA9214 > UBA9214 > UBA9214. Next base: position 2,935 of record CAJQPV010000061.1, read on the forward strand.
TCACCGCTGGCATTGGCATATACCGGTACCAGCTCCATCCCCATGGGCGACTTGCCCGGCTTGTCACGACGGTAGTTGGCGTCCATGGGGGCAACCCAGTAAAGAATTTCCGCTTCATCGTCGGCAGACTGTGCTGCACCCGGCAACAGCAGTGCGGCGATGAATAAATTTTGCACCAGGGTTTTCAGATAATCGTTGTTCATTGGTTTTCTCCGTCGAGATACAGCAGGCTGGCCTGGGCCTTGGCGCGGTCAACGCGAATACGCAGGTCCGCAAGGTGCACATCAAGGTCGGTCATGCGCGCGCGCATCAGGGTGGTAAATTCGGTGATGCCGCTTTGATAGGCATTCAGTGACGCCTGTGCATTGGCGCTGGATGCCGGCAGCAGTTGTGACTGATACAGCTCGGTGCGCTCACCGAGTCGCTGCCAGTTGGCGTAGTCGGTATCCAGTTGCTGCTTCAGTTCGCGCAGCTTGTCATCGCGGTTCAGCTGTATTGACGAGGCCTGCTGGATGCTGGCGGACAGGCGTTTGTCCTGGCGGTTTTTTGTAAACAGCGGAATATCCACGGTGAGCATGGCGGCCATCATATCGGAGCGATCATCCCCGTCCGGGTCTTCACCAAAGCGTTTGCGGTACTCCAGCCCGGCACTCCAGCCGGGCTTGTATTGTTCACGTGCAATGTGCACCGACTGGTTTTCGGCCTCCAGCCTGGCGGTTTCCACGCGGATGGCCGGGTGTTCCGGCAGCGTCGCCTGAATGGCCGCCCTTGCAGCAGGCGCCGGCAATAGCGGGAACTTGCTGTTGACAGGCAAGGTAGCGGGTTCGCCGATCCATTTCATCAATATTGCACGGTTGCTGTCCGCCGCATTCAGGATGCGGGTGCTGCGATCATCAAGGCGCGCCAGCTCCAGCGAGGCGTTCAGTACATCCTGCTGGCTGACACGGCCGCTTGCATAGTGTGCCCGGGTGATATCGACCAGTTGTGAAAACAATGCGCGGCTTTCTGCAACAATCGCCTCTGCCCGGGTCTGGTAGTAGAGCTCCAGAAAGTATC
>CAJQPV010000062.1 GCA_905480305.1 uncultured Gammaproteobacteria bacterium
CCTGCCTGGGAGATGATCCGTTTCTCGGTCAACATCATGCGTGGCTGCTTCGGCGGCTGCACCTTCTGCTCTATCACCGAACATGAAGGCCGTATCATCCAGAACCGTTCGCAGCAATCGATCCTCAACGAGATCGAAGACATCCGCGACAAGGTGCCGGGTTTCACCGGTGTCATTTCCGACCTCGGCGGGCCAACTGCGAACATGTACCGCATTGCCTGCAAGAGTCGGGCAATCGAGGCCGCCTGCCGCAAACCCAGTTGTGTGTATCCGGGAATTTGTCCGAACCTCAACACTGACCATTCCGCGTTGACGCAGCTTTACCGCAAGGCGAGAGAGTTGCCGGGCATCAAGAAAGTCCTGATTGCCTCCGGCCTGCGTTATGACCTTGCGGTTGAAGATCCAGAGTATGTGAAGGAACTGGTAACCCACCATGTCGGCGGTTATCTGAAGATTGCACCGGAACACACCGAGAATGGCCCGCTATCAAAAATGATGAAGCCGGGTATTGGTTCCTATGACAAGTTCAAGCGGCTGTTTGAAAAATTTTCCAAAGAAGCCGGCAAGGAACAGTACCTGATCCCGTACTTTATCGCTGCCCACCCCGGCACCACCGATACAGACATGCTGAACCTCGCCCTGTGGCTGAAAAAGAACGGTTTTCGCGCCGACCAGGTGCAGGCGTTTTACCCGTCACCGATGGCAACTGCCACCACCATGTTTCACACCACCAAAAATCCGCTGAAGAAAGTCACTTATAAAAGTGCTGCGGTAGAAAGCGTCAAGGACCCCGAGCAACGTAAACTGCACAAGGCCTTTCTGCGCTATCACGACCCTGACAACTGGCCATTACTGAGGGGTGTGTTAAACAAGATGGGCAGGGCAGACCTGATCGGCAGCGGCAAGCATCAGCTTGTTCCAAAAGATCAGCCAGAGGATGCAAAAACCTATCGCGCCCCGCGCCGCAAGAATTCTGCAAGCGCCCACCAGCGCCGCACCAAGGGCAAAAAGGTCCTTACCCAGCATACCGGCCTGCCACCGCGCAGCAGTCGCTAGTATTCCCGGCGTTATCGCGGACGAGGTCCGCTCTTGCAAGTGTATCTATTGCTGTGAGAGCGGGACTTATCCGCGGTTCCACTTCAGGCTACTTTGTTCCGGCCAATATAATCCAGCACCGCGCGTGCCAGTAACCCTGAACGGCTTTCACCCTCTCGTTTGGCCTGCTCATCTACTAATGCCAGTACCCGTTCTGGCAGGGTAATGTTTATACGCTTCGCCTTACTGGCCAGCCTGGAAAGATCCACATTGACCAATGCCCATGTACCGCCCCGGGAATCCCTGTGCTTCTGGTGGACCTCAACGGATTGAGCCTCGGGAATAATCTCACCGTCAAACAACAAACCTTCCAGGTGGCATTCGATCGCTTCCACAACATTAACGAGTGCATCTTCCATGGTGTCGCCTGCCGAAAAACACCCTGGCAGGTCCGGTACGGTCACGCCGTAGTCAGATGCTTTGTCCTTGTGAATCACCACCGGGTAACGCATGTCAGGATCTCCAGTGCCAGCCAGACTGGCGGTAAATATTACGTAGCGTGCCGATCGGTAAACCTTCTTCGGGTGTGGCACCGTAACCCGGCCAGGTTTCTGCGGCTGGGTAAACTGAAAATGTGAGCCCTTTGCGTGACTCAGTACCCAGCCCTCGGCCTCCAGCCGTTTGATAATGTCCTTGCTGGTCATTTATACACACTGTACACACTTAGTCAAATACCTGGTCTTCATAAATGAAAGAGTCTGAAGAAAGAGTGTGTATGCGTCTGTCGTCCACAGGCTAAATTCAGTGTCAGCCAGACGAATGTATTTGCAACAGCAGATGTCGACCGTGATTACTTCATTCAGAAGGCGAGCATAATAGAGCCGCGGAAAAGGGACGCCTCCAGAACCGCGGCCTGATGCCGAAAAATACGGAATAAGCTATCATTCCCGACAGGAACCCATGGAACGCACCGAATCAATCACTGTTGCAAGATATCCTGCCATCGACCGCTCTGTGGTGGTGCTGCTTCTGTCCAACCTGCTCACTATCGCACTGGCCGTCTACCAGCATTGGGATATCTTCGTAGTAATGTGGGTCTACTGGGGCCAGAGTGTCATCATCGGCTACTTCAGCTTCCGTCGCATCATGGACCTGAAAAGCTTCTCTACCGCCGGGTTCATGATCAACGACCAGCCCGTCAAACCAACACCGCAAACACAACGACAGACCGCAGTGTTCTTTGCCTTGCACTACGGCATCTTCCACCTGGTCTATCTCAGCTTTCTCGGCGCCGATGCAAACGTGGCCGGCGGCTTCCCGCTATTCAATGTGCTGGTCTGTATCGGCGTGTTCTACCTGAACCACTGGTTCTCCTACCGCTACAACCGCGAACAGGAACAGGACCGGGTGCCAAATATCGGTAACATCATGTTTTTCCCCTATATCCGCATCATCCCCATGCACCTCATGATTATCGCCGGTTTCACCTTCCTGGGCAGCAGCACCCGGACATTGATCATCTTCCTGTTAATGAAAACCGTCGCCGATGTCGCCATGCATATCATTGAACACGCCATGGCACGCAGCGCCGCCCGCCGCGCAACAAGACATCTTCCCTGATCACCCGCAAGCCTCATCCCTTTTCGCTCCACAACAGCAAAAATACCTACCTGTAGCAGCGGACCTTGTCCGCGATACCCAGGTTTCCGCAAAACAGGACGCTATATAAAGCAATCAAGCACCGTCAAACGCTGCAGTAACGGGTAATACCATGATCACGACAAACAAACCTAACGCATGCTTCAGCGGCACCTTTCTGGTGCTGCTGGCGCTATTGCAAGGCTGTGCCACCCTCGACAAGGACGAATGCATGCTCGCTGACTGGCGCCTGATCGGTTACGAAGACGGTGTTGCCGGTAAATCCGCCGCCGCGGTCGGCGAGTACCGCAAGGACTGTGCAAAACACGCCGTGGTTCCGGACCTGGCTCTGTACCGCGCCGGGCGCGAAGAAGGCCTGCTGCAGTATTGCAAGGCAGACAATGGTTACCGCCTCGGTAATGCCGGCCGTGGTCTGGCCGCTGTTTGTCCGACAGCGTTGCAAGCAGATTTTCGCGATGCCTACAACGCCGG
>CAJQPV010000063.1 GCA_905480305.1 uncultured Gammaproteobacteria bacterium
GGTACTACGACAAGGATGGCAATGTTATAGAAGATGGTGCCCTTGATGCCCACCAGTGGCTGCGTGAGCACCCGGAGAACCGCATAGAAGTCGTCACCAACTCGGTACTCACCAGTGACAACTTTCTGGCCCAGTCCATTATCGATATGGATGTGGGGCCACGGCTATTTTTGACACCGGAGATGGAGGAGGTATGGCTCTCCAGCCTGGAAGAGGGTGAATTCAACCCGCAAGTGGTGGAAAGCGAGGAATGGCAACGGCTCATTAACCACCCGCAACTGTTTCTTTATCAGACCGGCAAGCTGGATGCGGCCCTGCTTGGGCGGGGAGACGAGCATTATGGGAAGCTGCATGCAAAGTTTCTCATCGGCGGCGATATAGGTTTCGTTGGCACTGCCAACTTTGATTACCGCTCCCGGCTGTTCAACAATGAAATGGGGTTTTTTCTGAAGAACCCCGAGTTGCTGGATGACCTGGACGAGGCCTTTGAAATGTTAAAGGCACAGTCCTATCGCTGGGGCACACCGCAGTGGCTGCAAATGCGCCGGGAAGTCATGCAGGCAGGCGGGATCAAGGGCTGGTCGACCCGTAATCAGCGCGGTATTTTCAAATTCCTGCGAGCTACAGGCCTGGACTGGCTGATTTGAAAGGATCAATCGACAGGGATTCGAATGGTTCTTGCTAAAAGCTATTTGCCACGGAAGGACACGGAATGACACGAAAAAAAAGGCCGTGCCGGACAAAATATTTCCGTGTCATTCCGTGGCTAAACAGGTTTTTTAAATGATACTTTTAAGTCAGTGCGATTGGACGCTGACCTCGTTGATGAGTTGATTTGCTAGAATCAATCGACAGGGATTCGAATGGTTTTTGCTAAAAGCTATTTGCCACGGAAGCTCACGGAATGACACGGAAGAAAAGGCCGTGCCGGATAGAGTATTTCCGTGTCATTCCGTGTTCTTCCGTGGCTAAACAGGTTTTTTAAATGATACTTTTAAGTCAGTGCGATTAGGCACTAGACCCCATTGATTATTCTGTTCAACAAACCTTTCCGGGTGCTGTCGCAGTTCACCACCGACAGTGACAAGGCAGTACTGGCCGATTACATTGATGTCCCGGGGGTGTACTGTGCCGGCCGGCTTGATTACGACAGCGAAGGTCTGCTGGTGCTCACCGATGATGGCAAGTTACAGCAGCGTATTGCGAATCCTGCCTGGGGCAAGGAAAAGGGTTACTGGGTACAGGTGGAAGGTGAACCACCTGAAGAGCATCTTGCCGCATTACGCAACGGCGTGGTACTTAAGGACGGGAAAACACGACCGGCAACGGTTGTGCAGATGGAGCCGCCGGATATCTGGCCGCGTGATCCACCAATACGTGAGCGCAGGAATATTCCGACCAGCTGGTTAAACCTGATCATAAGTGAAGGCCGCAACAGGCAGGTGCGACGTATGACCGCACATATTGGCTATCCAACGTTGCGATTGATCCGCTACCGGGTGGGTGACTGGTTGCTTGATGACATTGCAGTGGGTAAATATGTCGTCTGTTGAGGACATAAAAAATGGCGGCCTGTCAGGAGGCCGCCGCAGGGAGATATTCACATCTCTCTCACAGAGTGGGAGTCACTGTGTACAAACATTATAATCAGGTAAGCCGGGGATGGAATGTGACATGGTGTCGCACCTCATGTACTCCGGTCATTTCCATTGAGCTGATATGCGACGGTTAATTCGTTGGTTACTGATTTCTCTGGCAGGGGTGTTTGCCCTTGTCGTGGCAGCGCTGCTGCTGGTGTCCATGCTGGATGTCACGCTAGACCTGGATCATTTGCGTGACGGGGTCGAGACTTCTGCGGGGGTAGCACTTGGCCGCGATGTAAAAATCAACGGCCCGGTGCGGCTGAAGCTGTCAGGCTGGCCTTCTATTGAAGTTCGGGATGTGGAGATTGCCAATGTGCCGGGTGCCTCGAAGAAGGTGTTTTTCAGGGCATCTCGCGCACGCTTGCAAATCGGTCTGCCGCCATTGTTGCGTGGCGATCTGCACATCGGGGAGGTTACTGCAGAGTCGGTAACGCTGAATCTCGAGAATGATGCCGAAGGGCGGGCCAACTGGGTGTTTGGAGAGCAGTCCGTTGATAAAGAGGATAGCGAGCCGCGCAAGCCGTTGCTGGATTTTGCCGGTCTGCACGAGCTGTCGTTGCAGCAGGTTGAGCTGAGTTACCATGACGCCGCGCTCGACAAGATGCTGCGTTTCAGTATTGAATCGCTGTCTGGCGAGGCGCGCCCGGGTAAATCCATACAGCTGCAGCTACAGGGTGCATTGCAGGAACAGACCTATGATCTGGAACTGGCGGGAGGCCCGATTGATGACCTGATGGACAGGTCCGCCCCCTGGCCATTTACGCTCAAAGGTGAGGCCTTTGGTCGGCACATTGATGCCAGTGGCAACAGGGCAGTAATAGATAATGAGCCCGAACTGGGATTGAAACTGACTGTACAGGATGCCGATATTGGTGCCATTTTGCAGCGCCTGAAACTGGTCGAGGGTATGGAAATGACCACAGGCGTTGCCGCCATTGATGTGCTGATCCGGGGGAACACGCTTGGTGAAATCGTGGTGCAGTCAAAGATGGTTTTCGCGGTTCGCGAAGGGGAGTGGGTTATTACGCTGCCAAATACGGAGAAATCCTTGCGCATTCAGGAACTGCTGGGTGACATCACGGTCAGGCAGGGCAGCGAGATCACCATGGACTTGCAGGGTGAGGTTAAGCAAACCCCTGTCCGGTTTTTAATTACCGGTGCGCCGCTGGTCGATTACCTGCAGGCGCCAGAAGAGCTGCCCCTGAAGCTCGAAATAGAGATGCTGGATGCCCGCTTGAGTTTTGACAGCAGGCTGGCAATACCAATTACCAATCGTGATGTCACCATGATGCTGGAAGTCGAGGGCGAACGACTTGATAATTTTAACGAGTTATTCAAGCTGGATTTGCCACCACTGGGCCCGATATCGCTGACGGCACGTCTGGATGTATCGAAGGCCGGTTATGAGTTTTCGACATTGAAGTTAAAGGTAGCTGAAAGCGACCTTGCCGGAAGAGTCAATGTCGACACGACACAGCTTAAGCCGAACGTGACGATGGAGCTGGTGTCCAGTCAGTTCAGGGTCGAGGACTTTGATGTCAAGAGAGCAGCATCCACGGCGGATGAACAGGCGGATACTCCGCAGATATTGCCTGACGAAGAGACGGCCGCACCGGACGAGGCCCCACCGGTTCTGGATGCCAGTGAGAACCGGCATCTGTTGTCACGTGAGGTACTTGAGAAAGTAAATGCTGATCTGTTTCTTGAAGCGAAACAGGTAGTTTCCGGTAAGGATGAACTGGGTTCCGGCTCAATGCGGCTGTTGTTGCAGGATGGTCGTTTGGCGCTGGAACCATTGCAAATTAATGCCCCGGGTGGTGGTGTCAATGCCGCCATAAGCATGCTACATCGTGACGGAAATATTGACTTTTCCGTCACGGCCAATGTCGATCATTTCGACTACGGGGTTCTCGCCCGCAGGGTAGATGCAGAAACAGACATGCGCGGCATCATGAGTCTGGATGTTGTGGTGGAATCAACAGCACCAACAATGGCTGAGATCATGGCGTATGCAAACGGACATTTTGATTTTGCCCTGCTGCCGGAAAATTTCTCTGCCGAGGTGTTTGACATGTGGGCCGTCAACCTGATTTCGGCAATTGCAACAGAAGTCGACAAGGAAGAGGCATCGGAAGTAAATTGTGTTGTGGTTCGGTTGGGGCTTGAGGCAGGGCAGCTTGCCGAGAAGGCGGTATTCATGGACACCACGCAGATGAGCGTGGCGGGTAAAGTCGATATTGATTTCAGGTCACAAGAGATTGATATCGTGGTGTCACCGAAGGCAAAGCAGCCCGAGTTTTTCAGCATGGCAACACCGGTGAAAGTGAAAGGCAGCTTCGATGATTTTGGTGTTGGCGTTGGCAAGGTGAGGGCGGCACGCAGTGTTATCTCGTTTATTACCAGCCCGGTACATGTGCCGATACGCAGGGTATTCCGCAAGGAAATTCCTGCGGACGGCCGGGAAGCCTGTGAACTGGCCTGGGAAAAAACTGCGGATGAGGGTTATTTGGCAGAACCTGATACAGACCAGAATACTGTCGAACCTTAAGCTGGCAGTTATGAAACAGGACGGGTACGCTGCGCTTTACCCATATTGCTTAAACTCAATTTGTTATTCCTGTAATAGTCGCAGGATGCGGAAAAAGCAGCAAGAGCTTCAAGTCAGGTGACAGCTCAGGTTAGCTTAACTTAACAGGAGACTTTCATGAGCCGGTTTGTAATATTCTTTTATCTATTAGTTTCCCTTGGTGCTGTTATGGCATCCGAGCGCTATATCAAAATTATTTCACCGGACGGTAGCAGCACGATTGATCCTGGCAAACCGGTAGTAGTCAGCGGCACTGGCAAGGGACTGTTTGAAGGCAACCTTGTTGTCAGGTTCGAAGGTCAGGACGGCCGGCTGCTCGTTGAAGAACCCACCACGATGCGCAGGAGGGGTATTTCCGCGTCAGGGGAATGGCAGCAGAGCATTTCACTACCCGTACCACTACCGGAGTCAATCCGGCTGGTCGCGTTTTCACCCTCACCCGGGGACGGGGATGCGCCACTCACCAGTGCACCTGTGTTGCTGGAAACCGCCAGTGCATCTGCGCCTGGTCTAACCGCTACTCGATGGGTGCTGCGCCAGTATCTAAATGACTCCGGTGATATGCAGCCGGTTATTGCTGATACGGTTATCGATGCGCAGTTCGACGCCGGCAAG
>CAJQPV010000064.1 GCA_905480305.1 uncultured Gammaproteobacteria bacterium
CCTCGGGAGAGTAGTAGGGCGTAACTGTAGCAATCATGCCGAAACGTGGATTATCAAAATAGTGAATAACGTTGCTCTTGATGCGACGTTTTTCCCTGAGTGTGTAAACCGGTGCTACTCCTGAAGCATTTAATTCCATCCCCGGATATTGGTTAGCAACTGCCTGCTTCATCTGCAGCTCCGTATCGAGATGCAGAAACCGTTCGCGTATCAGACGGACATTGCCTTCAATATTTTCCCGGCCATTTGCAGCAATAGCCCGAACCGGAAGATTCACGGCGCTGGCATCACCGTAGGCCGGTTGACGCCATGCCTGGTGAAACAGAACAGAATAATTGCTCGACTGGCGCAAGCCATTGCTGATGTTATTTAGCTTGTATGCCTCTGCTGGCAGTTCACGCACATCACCACTCGAATAATCATCGGTTGTGGGAGAATCTTTAGCTGCCTGTGACGGCCACACTTCACCATTATCAGCCGGGTAGCGGTAGCTGAATATCACCACTTCAATATCGTAACTATTCGGCTGTGCAGCAAATGCCGGTGCGGTACTGGCGGCATACATCAGCAGGCAGTAGATCAGCGCAGGGCTGAAAATATAACGAATTCTGCTGGATAAGGTCATATCGAGTAACTCTGCTATTGGAATATTTGCAGTATATTTTGTAATGAAACTGCGATAAACAACTTTATCGCTAAAGCGTGAACCTGGCCTGAGCCGCATCAGGAGACCGGCACGGAGGGACTGAGTAGCCCAAGCAATTCAGAGGCCGCCATATAACGTGCTTCACCGGTCGGGAAATCACCGTAAATTCGCAGCTTGTTACCTGCCTCGAAACGGTATTGCTGCGGTTTTGACTGGATCAGTTCGATCAGTATATCGGTGTTAATGTTTGGTTCGCTGTCAAATAATACCCGGGCCTGCTCCATTCCGACCTCAATTTTTCTGATACGCATCGGTACTGCCAGTAATTTGAGCTCGGCAATCTTGAACAGGTTTTTTGCTGCATCGGGCAGGATGCCAAAGCGGTCTATCATCTCGACTTGCAAATCACGCAGGTCTGCAGTGGTTTCCATGCCGGCAACGCGTTTGTACAGCACCAGACGGGTATGCACATCGCGAATAAAGTCATCAGGCAGCAGCGCCGGTACCAGCAAGTCTATTTCAGTTCCCTGGTGCAGGGGTTGATCAAGGTTTGGGCTGCGCCCTTCCTTCAGTGCCTTGACTGCGCGTTCCAGCAGGTCCATGTAGAGGGAAAACCCGATCTCGTGGATCTGGCCGCTCTGGTCCTCGCCGAGCAATTCTCCGGCACCTCGAATTTCCAGATCATGGGTCGCCAGCGTAAAACCGGCGCCGATATCTTCCATCGATTCAATTGCAGCAAGGCGTTTCCGGGCATCCGCACTCATGGTGCGGCCCGGCGGCACTAGCAGGTAGGCATAGGCGCGGTGATGTGAACGGCCAACACGACCGCGCAGCTGGTGCAGTTGTGCCAGTCCGAGCTTGTCAGCACGGTTCATAATGATGGTATTGGCCGTGGGGACATCTATGCCACTTTCAATAATGGTACTGCATAGCAGTAAATTGAAGCGACGGTGGTAAAAGTCCAGCATGACCTTTTCAAGGTCACGTTCGCGCATCTGACCATGCGCAATCTCGATGCCGGCTTCCGGGACGATCCCGGCAAGCTCAACTGCCATACGATCAATGGTAGCCACGTCATTATGCAGGAAGTAAATCTGCCCGCCGCGCTTGATCTCACGCAGGCAGGCCTCCCTCAGGGTTTCCCTGTCCCACTCGCAGACAAAGGTCTTTACCGCCAGCCGGTGTGCCGGTGGTGTACTGATAATGGACAGATCACGCATACCTGACAGTGACATGTTGAGGGTCCGCGGAATCGGTGTGGCCGTCAGCGTCAGGATGTCGACTTCCGAGCGCAGGTTTTTGATGCTTTCCTTCTGGCGCACGCCGAAACGGTGTTCTTCGTCAATGATCAACAGGCCGAGGCGCTTGTATTTAACATTAGGTTGTAACAGCTTGTGGGTGCCCACAACGATGTCGACGGTACCTTCCTGCAGTGCGGCCAGTACAGCATCTGTCTGTTTGCCGGAACGAAAGCGCGACAACAGTTCTATACGCACCGGCCAATCGGCAAAACGGTCACAGAAATTCTGGTAGTGCTGCTGTGCCAGCAGCGTGGTTGGCACCAGCAGTGCCACCTGTTTGCCACCCTGTGCCGCCATAAAGGCCGCACGCATGGCAACTTCGGTCTTGCCAAAACCGACATCACCGCAGACCAGCCGGTCCATCGGTTTATCAGATTGCATATCTTCAAGCACCACCCGAATGGATTCTTCCTGGTCCGGGGTCTCTTCAAACGGAAATGTTGAGACAAAAGCCTGATATTCTTCCTGCGGTGCCGTATACGCATAACCCTTGCGGGCAGCTCGTCGCGCGTAGATATCCAGCAGTTCTACCGCGACATCATGGATGCGTTTGGTTGCCTTTTTACGTGCACGCTCCCACTGGTCGCTGCCAAGCTTGTGTAGCGGCGCATTTTCCGGGGAAGCGCCGGTGTAGCGACTGACCAGTGCCAGCGAGGCAACCGGGACATAGAGCTTGTCGCCGCCGGCATATGCAAGCGCGAGGTATTCTGTCTCAATGTCACCGACGCGAATGGTTTCCAGGCCAAGGTAGCGACCAACACCGTTTTCTTCATGCACTACCGGGGCATTGAT
>CAJQPV010000065.1 GCA_905480305.1 uncultured Gammaproteobacteria bacterium
GCAGGTAGATAGTGACGCTGGCGATCGTCACCTGTGTCAACACCAGGCCGGTCAGCAATAGCTCACCGATGGAGAATTGCATAATGCCGCCTGCGCCGAGGAAATTCAGTATTGTTTCAATCATTCTGGTGTCCTGCCTGAAATAGTTATTGTGCTGCGGACATTCTACCACGGATGCCATCCAGGCCCTTCCAGCCGCTGCGGGCAACATGGGACTGAAATTCCGTAAGCGGCAGGTAATGGCTGCCCTCCGGGTATTACTCCGGCTCTACCATCGGACTATCTGTTGACTGTGCAAGTCGTTGAGTTTCTATGTGCATTGTTTCGAGGTAGCCGTCAAGATGGGCATCCTTATCGATATCGCCCCAGGCAAGGCCGCAGTGATCAAGTGCCTCCCTGAAATCCTTAAGATATTCCAGCCGGTCCCAATCGACGTCGCCAGCATCGACTGGTTTGTGAAACCGGTCGATGAACATTGCGGCAGAGGACAGCGCCAATCGTCTGAGAACCTCGGCGAAATCCTTGCCGGAAACAAACACGCGGGCCGCACGCTCGTCCGTGCGCTCCCCGGGCTCCCATTCACCCAGCTGTAGACGCAGCTTGCAGAGGGCAGCAATCTCCTTGACAAGGCCTGGCCCGGCTATCGTCAAGTTCTTGCCGTTGTCCGAGACCCGAATCGGTATGCTGTGCCTGAACTCCACGTCGAACCCATTGGGCAGGCGTTCCCAGCCGTTCTGTAGCGTCACATTGGCCATGGTGCACTCCTTCTGGTGCAAGCACCGGTTAGTCCGGTTTCCTTAACCCAAGTGTAGAACACAGATCGCAATCCACCCATGATTCAGGGCTCAATACTCGCCGGCTGCACCCTCCCCGGTCCATTAACAGGCTCTGTGCCAGCGAAGCGGGATGTCACTCATGAGGTATTGCCCGGATTCAGGATCCGGGTCAGTGATCGCATGATTCCAGTTCCCTGTCGAGCTGGCGGCGCATGCGTTTTGGCGAACCGGTATGTCTTCCCAGCAGATCGTAGGCAACCGGCACCACGAACAGGGTGAAGACGGTGGCTGACAGGATACCGCACAGCACCACGGTACCAATAACGGTGCGGGTTTCCGTACCGGCGCCGGATGAAAGCAGCAACGGCAGTGAGCCTGCGGCCGTGGTAATGCCGGTCATGATGATCGGACGCAGGCGAATCTCGGAGGCCTCGATGAGCGCCTCCCGGAACGGCTTGCCGGCATCGCGCAACTGGTTGGCGAATTCCACGATGAGGATGCCGTTCTTGGCCGCGAGACCTACCAGCATGATCAGGCCGATCTGGCTGTAGATATTGAGTGTCTGGTCGGTCAGGTATAACCCCAGCAAGGCTCCAACCATGGCCAGCGGCACCGTTAACATAATCACGAACGGATGTATCCAGCTCTCGAACTGTGCGGCAAGCACCAGGAACACCACCACGATGCCGAGCAGGAAGGTGAACAGGATCGCACCACCGGTTGACTTAAAGTCCTCTGACTGGCCCTTGTAGTCAATAATGACCTCGCTGGGCAGGTGCTCCTTCACCAGCTGTTCGAGGCTGCCCAGTGCATCGCCAAGCGCCACCCCGTCGGCAAGATTGGCCTCCAGGGTAATGGCACGGATGCGGTTGTAGCGATTCAGCTTGATCGAATCGGCGAACTCCTCGAGCCGCACCAGGTTGGAAAGCGGTATCAACTGCTGCGTGCGTTGCGAACGTACGTAGATATTTTCCATGCTGGTCGGGGTACGCTGCGTGCTGCGCTCACCTTCGAGGATCACGTCGTATTCCTCGCCGGCATCGATGTAGGTGGTGACCCGCCGTGAACCCAGCAGGGTTTCCAGGGTGCGCCCGATACTGCCGATCGTCACACCCAGCTCGGCGGCGCGATCATAGTCGATGACGACGCGCAGCTGTGGCTTGGTTTCCTTGTAGTCCCAGTCAAGTCCGACCAGACCGGGGTTATCCTCGTTGATCTTTTCCACCAGCGTGTCACGCCACTGCGCCAGTTGCTCGTAGGTGCCGCCGCCAATCACGAACTGCACCGGCTTCTGCACGCGCGCCCCGAACCCCTGGCGCATCACCGGAAAGGCGCGCACGCCGGGCAGGTCCTTCAGACGCTGGCTGACATCGGCCATGATGTCCCAGGCCGAGCGGCGTTGCGACCAGTCGCTCAGCACATTGATGACGATACCGGTATTGAAGATCGCGAAGTTGCCGAAGGCACGCGGTGCACGCACCAGCATGCGCGAGATCTCGCCGCTCTCCACCAGCGGCATGAGACGCTGTTCGATCTCCGTCATGTAGGCCGCGATGTAGGGATAGGAGGTCCCCTCGGGTCCTGTCACCATCAGGTAAAATACCCCGCGGTCCTCGCGGGGTGCGTATTCATCGGGAATCTCCTGGTACAACCACACAGAGGCGCCCAGCAAACCGGTGAACACCAGCCCAACGATCCAGCTGTGCCGGAGTGTCCCCTGCAAGGCGGCGTGATAGCCGCGACGCACCTTGCCAAACAGTCTGTCAATCAGCAGCGACAGGCGCGAGTGGCGGTGATCCTGCGGCAGGATCTTCGAGGCCAGCATCGGCGACAGCGACAGCGCGACAAAACTGGAGAACGCGACAGCGGCTGCCATGGTCAGTGCAAACTCTGAAAACAGGCGGCCGATATCACCCTGCAGGAAGGCGATCGGTACAAACACCGCCAGCAGCACCACGGTGGTGGCAATCACCGCGAAACCGACCTGGCGGGTACCCCGATACGCCGCTACCAGCCGTGTTTCACCATGCTGTTCCATGCGCCGGTGAATATTCTCGATCACCACGATAGCGTCATCCACCACCAGACCGATGGCCAGCACCAGCGCCAGCAGGGTGAGAATGTTGAGCGAAAAACCCAGTGCCAGCAGCACCATGGAGGTAGCGATCAGCGAGACCGGTACCGTCACGGCCGGCACCAGCATGGCGCGCAGGCTACCGAGGAACAGGTAGATCACACCAACCACCATACTGATAGCGATGAACAGGGTCTTGTAGACCTCGCGGATAGCGCCCTCCACAAATACCGAGCTGTCGTAACTCTGCTTGATGGCCAGCCCCTCCGGCAGCGTCGGATTGATGCGGGCCATTTCCGCCTTGGCGGCCTTGGCCACCGCCAGGGTATTGGCCGTCGACTGCTTGGTGATACCGATGCCGACCATCGGAACGCCATTGCCGCGGAAGAACAGCCGGTTCTCATTGGTACCGCGCACCACGCGCGCCACATCGCCGAGCCTGACCAGGTAGCCGTCGTCGCCGCGCGCCAGCACCAGCTGCGCAAAATCGTCCGCGGTCAGGAAGGTACGCTGGGTACGCACGGTAAACTGGCGGTTCTCCGAATCGATGCTGCCCGCCGGCAGCTCCAGGTTCTCGGCACGCAGCGCCTCCTCCACGTCCGCCACGGTCAGGTTGCGTGCCGCCAGTTCGCGCCGGTCCAGCCAGATGCGCATGGCGTACACCTGGCCGCCGCCGACGCGCACCCGCGCCACACCATCGAGCACCGAAAAACGGTCCACCAGGTAACGCCGGGCATAGTCGGTCAGCTCCGGGATAGTCATGCCTTCCCCTGCCAGGTTCAGCCACATAATCACATCATCATTACTATCCTGTTTCTGGATGTCCGGCGGATCGGCTTCATCCGGCAAGTCATCGAGGATGGCGGAGACGCGGTCGCGGATGTCATTGGCGGCCGCATCGATGTCGCGATTGATGTCGAATTCCACGGTGACGCGCGAGCGCCCGTCTTCGCTGGTAGAGGCGATGTAGCGGATGCCCTCGATACCGGAGATACGGTCCTCGACAAGTTCGGTAATGCGATTTTCCACCACGTTGGCGGCCGCCCCCGGATAGCTCGTG
This sequence comes from uncultured Gammaproteobacteria bacterium, assembly GCA_905480305.1. Taxonomy (GTDB): domain Bacteria; phylum Pseudomonadota; class Gammaproteobacteria; order UBA9214; family UBA9214; genus UBA9214. The sequence continues at coordinate 3,911 of CAJQPV010000065.1, forward strand.
TCCACGGTGACAATTGGCGGATCGATGTCCGGGTATTCACGCAACGGCAGGCGATCGAAGGACAGCAGCCCGAACGCGATCAGCAACAACGACATCACCGATGCAAACACCGGGCGGGTGATCGACACATCAGACAAAATCATTCGGCGCGACCACTGCCTGGCAGGGCGTTCAGCAACTCGGGCAGTGTGCGACTGCCGTCATCGATGGCGCTGATAGTCACCGCCTGGCCCGGAGCGGCGCGCGAGTGACCATGGGTGACGACCTGATCACCGCTGCTCAGCCCGTCCAGCACCTCGACCTGTCCGGGTCGACGCCCGCCAATCTGGACTTCGCGTTTTTCCACCAGGTTGTCAGCGCTCACGACGAATACGAACTGCTGCTCACCAAGGGGTTGCAGGGCTTCTTCAGGGATCACCAGCGCCTCGCGCGGATTTTCCTGCAACTCGACATACATCAACATGCCGGGGCTGAGCAAACGTTTCGGGTTGGGCAGCAGGGCACGCACGCGAACGGAGCGGGTTACCGGATCGACTCGGCTGTTGACAGCCTTGACGACACCTGTAAAGGTGCGCCCGACGAAGGCGCGGCTGGTCGCTATGACCTCGAGTCCTGGACGCAGCACCTCGAGATAGGTGGCTGAAACCGGAAACTCCAGCTTCATGACACGGTCGTCATCCAGCGTGGTGATCAGGTCGCCTGGCTGTACCAGTGCCCCCACGCTCAGGTCACGCAGACCAACAACACCCTGGAACGGTGCCTTGATCAGCCGGTCGGCCAGTCGCGACTCGATACCAGCCAGTCGTGCCCGCGCCGTTTCCCACTCGCGCTTGCGTTGATCGAGCAGTGACTTGGCAGCGGTGCCCTCATTCGCCAGCGGCTTGATACGCTGGTACTGGCGGTAGGCCTCGTTGACGGTAGAGCTCGCTTCTTCCAGCTGGGCATGTTCTTCCTGGCTGGTCATCTCCACCAGCAGCTGGTCTGTTTCGACGCGGTCGCCATCGTCGAAATGTATGGCACTGATGGTTTCCGTCACCGTGGCGGTCAGTTCGACCGACTCATTCGCTGCCAGTGTGCCGAGCGCCTCGATGCGGTCGGCGAATTCAACCAGCCGGACAGGTGCAACGATCACTCCGGGCGCTGGTGGATCAGCCGCCTGGCTTGCAGTACCCAGCAGGGTCACCGCGGTAATAAGCAGGTACAGCGGACGCGGAAACTGGAAATTTATCATGAGGCTTCTGCCTGATTATCGAATTGTTATGACAGGATAGTGTTACCGTTCATATACTACCAGCCACGCATACAGACAGCAGCACCACTGTGAAGTTCGCACCAGCAAGCGGCTTGCAGCCGGCTGCACACCAGAAGGCCCCATTGTGAAAAGAACTGCCATTTTTGTCGATGTCCAGAATATTTATTACACCACCCGCGAGGCCTATGGTCGCCAGTTCAATTACCGCAGACTCTGGCAACGCATCAGCGCCGGGGGCGAGATCATTGTGGCTAACGCGTATGCAACACAACGCAGCGACGACAAACAAATCAAATTCCAGGACGCCCTCAAACATATTGGATTCCGTGTAAAACTCAAACCTTATATCCAGCGCAGAGACGGCTCCGCCAAGGGTGACTGGGACGTGGGCATTACCATCGATGTACTGGAAGCCGCGCAGGATGTTGATCGCGTGGTATTGCTGTCCGGCGATGGTGACTTCGACCTGTTACTGGAAAAGATCAGAAAAGACTATGCCATCAGTGCCGAAGTCTATGGCGTGCCGGCACTGACAGCGAGATCGTTGATTAATGCCGCCAGCAGCTATCATCCTGTCGAGGAAGATCTTTTACTGTAGCAGCAGCTTGTTTTACAGCCGGCGATGAACCAGGCTGATGATCAGGGCAGGTATCCGCGCGGATGTGCTTATCGCTTCCAGTCAGGAAGCTTCTGCATCATCTTGATATCATTGAGCATGGCCAGTGCCTGCCATTCTTCCAGTGGAAAATGGACCCCGCCTTCTTCCTGCCCGTATTTTTCCATGAGCTCTGCTTCTATGGCTTTGTTGAAATCAAAGGCGCCAATCCCGCGCATACCCCAGCCAGCAAACAGACGGGCATCAACCACGCTAAAGCTGACGATACTTAATTCCGTATGCCGGTCATCGCGGGCAATACGGCGAAACACCGCATTGACGTCCTCGAAATTCCCTTCCAGCACCTGCAGGTAATGTGTGCGGCTGGCCAGTAACACACCGGTCACGCCACAGCGGCTATTGGTCTCTTCACTGGCATCTGTAATGCTGAGCACCATATCCCAGTCGAGTGGCGCGACACTGCGGCTCTTGTAGATAATTCGGTACATAGTCAATCCAAATTGATTTTTGCGATGGTCTTCAAGTTATACCACATCAGAACTCGATCGTTGCCACGGACGTTCGGAATCAGGGAGTTCATAGGCATCAGCAACATACGCAGGTCCCTTCATGATCACCACCACACAGCAACCGATGGCAACTGTCAACGCGGCCATCCACAGGGTCATTAGCGTTGCGATGCACATGATATCCACGCTGTTGATCTGTTTTGCGATTTCAGCGGCAGTCCCCTGCTGCTCGAACAGGCGCCTGGAAAGACTGATGGCGAGTGGAATGAGGGTGCCGGCGAACAGGACTTTTGGCAGCTTTTTCAGGATCGTCGACTCCAGACCTGGCGGTTCGCGGCGGGAATTTGGCAGCTTGTTGAGGATCTTCATGTGGAGGCCTTTATTGAAATCTATCAGTTACGACCCAATAGTGCGGCAGGGGTTCCGGGCGACAGTAAAGCCCGGAGTGTAAAGACCGGGCCATCAGTCTAATTCCTTTCACGAATCTCGTTGCGGCGCATCGGCATGGCATCGATTTGCGTGAAAATTTCCTGCATATCGATCAACAAAGGGGCGCGGCGCTTCACACTGCCATCCTTACCTATCAGCAGCAGCAGCTGTTCATCGGGATCTATTCCGAGCTCAAGCCTGAGTTGTG
>CAJQPV010000066.1 GCA_905480305.1 uncultured Gammaproteobacteria bacterium
TGATGGCGCGATGGACGGCAACTTCGGCTTTAACATGAGTGGTAGCGGCAGTGGCCGTGGCAGCGGTTACGGTCGTGGTTACAACGACTACCGCGGTTACCGTGGCTATGGCTACGGTCCTGGTTATGGCTACGGTGGTCCCGGTTATGGCTATGGTGGTCCTGGTTATGGCTACGGCGGCCCGGCTCCTTACGGTTATGCACCGGCTCCGGCCCCTGCAGCCGCACCGGCCGCACCAGCTGCCCAGTAAAACCTAGAAAATGGTTCAGTACCTGCACAGGGACGTGCAGGCGCTGGCAACCACCGACCATCTGTTGTATAAAACGTTCTCCACAAGCAGCTACAAGCCGGCTTGTTCATCCCGAGTCAGAACCAGCATACAGAGGCCTCAATGAAAGCTAATTTCCTGGCTGTATTTCTACTTTTTGCTTTCGCACTTCCACACACCGCTACCGCAACACCCTACTTTCCGAACAACTATCAGAACACTGCCGCCGATGTGTCCCGTCCCGGCACCATTGTCAGAGCCGGCGTTGAAAAACTGACCCGTTTTATCCGCAGTGGACAGGCCCAGGACAGGGTAAAGGCCATGGCTTTTCTTGAAACAGAAGTCGCACCCTACTTTGATTTTGAATACATGACACGCTGGGCGGCCGGCCCGGCCTGGCGTAGCATGTCACCCGAGCAGCGCGCCCGCATGCAGAGCAAGCTAACCAATGCATTTATGACGACACTGGTAGAAAAGCTGACCAACTACACAAACCAGCCCATTCGATATTTCACACCGCGCGGTCAGGGTAGTAATGATGTCAGCGTCAGCGCCTGGATCATGCAACCCAACGGCATTCCCACCAAGCTGGATTTCCGCTTCTACCGGAGCGAGGACGGCTGGAAGATCTTTGATGTAAAAGCCGCTGGAAACAGTGCCGTGGTGTACTACCGGAACATGTTCCGCAAGATGCACCGACAGACTCCCCCCTCACGCTACTAGCGTTTCAGCACATGCAGCCGTCCGTAGACAGGAAAACCTGCCTGTCTACGGACGGCTTTTTTTACCCCCCCAAGACCGACAAAATATTGACGAATTAAAGCCAGGGGTAGCCCGGTGATTACCAACATTTAGCAACTAAATATACTCAATTAACTGCCGTTAGAGTGTTAGCGCTGCCCCGTATGAATCCATGGCACAGGCCACCGGATACTACAGGCAGGATTATGTTTACTATTTAGTGGCTCGTGCGTGCAGACGCAGCCATAAAGGAAACCGGCACAATGTCACCACATACCAAAACGTTGATAGGCCATCTCACCAGTGTAGAGGCAGGCGCCCTGTCGGCCACCCTGAGCGCGCATAGCGAAGAAAGTCGCATGCCGCGTATTTCCGCGAGCAAGGACAGCAATGACCTCAGCGGCCAGCCCGGTTCCTATGTTGCCGTTATTCAGGGCGACATTAAATTGCTGGCGGTGGTCAGATCAATCTGCGAGATACCCGCAATCAGCGGCACCGGTAGCGCCAGGTCCATCAAGATGATCCCGCTGGGAGAAGTCTCGTCGAAAGGCGTATTCACCAACGGCATCAAGAACTACCCGGTGACCGGTGCCGAGGTGCACACAGTCAACCGCGAAGAAGTCGAATCCATCTTTATTAAATTCCGCGCCCAGGGGTATGCCATCGGTGTTGCCTCGGCGGATAACAGCATCGATGTCTGCGTCGACCCTGCCGCCCTGTTTGGCCGGCACACAGCCATCCTGGGACAGTCCGGCGCCGGTAAATCCTGGACAGTTACCAACCTGCTGCAACGCGCCGTTAAATCCATGCCCAAGGCACACATCATCCTGCTGGATCTGCATGGTGAATACAGCTGGGAAGACAAGGACGGTAATCGCCAATATGCTTTTGACGAGAACACTACCCGTTATATTGATGCGCGTGACCTGGAAATTCCCTACTGGCTGATGACTTTTTCGGAACTGGTCGACCTGCTGGTTGACCGTACCGATGCCTCCGCCTCCACCCAGATCGCATTCCTGCGTGACAGCGTCCAGGACCTGCGTAACAAGGCCAACAAGGACCTGAATATTGGCCACATTTCGATTGACTCACCGGTGTACTTCTCACTGACAGAGATGTATGACTATTTCGAAGAAGCAAACAAGGCGACCACTCACTTTGGCAAGGAGAAAGGCGTGCTGGCCGGGCTGTTTGACCAGTTTATGATGCGCTTGCAGAGTCGCATGAACGACAGCCGCTATGACTTCCTGCTAAACCCGAAGCACCGCACCGACTCAAGCACGCTGTCAGGGCTGCTGCGCGACTTTGTCGGCCTCGGTGAACCCAGAGCACAGATCACCATTATTGACCTGAGTAGTGTACCTTTTGATGTGCGCCCGGTCGTTACTGCACAGGTCGGACGGCTGGCATTCGAGTTCAACTACTGGAATCCGAAGTTCAAGGAATTTCCGTTACTGCTGGTGTGCGAAGAGGCACACGCCTACATCCCGCGCGAAGGCAATGCGCAATTCGAAGGCACTCGTCGCTCGATGCAGCGAATTGCCAAGGAAGGTCGTAAATACGGAGTGGGGCTGGCCGTAGTGACCCAGCGGCCACATGAACTTTCCGAGACCGTACTGGCACAGTGCAGTACCTTTATCTGCCTGCGACTCACCAATCCTGACGATCAGGACTATGTGCGCGACCTGGTTCCGGAAGCGGAACGTGACTTCATCGATATCCTGTCATCTCTCAGCCAGGGCGAGGCCATGATCATGGGACTGGCGGTGCCACTGCCGACACGTGTGCAACTGTACGCTCCTGATCCACCACCCAACAGCTCCAGCGTTGACTTCTTCCGCCACTGGGTAACCGGACCCGCCGACCTGGATATTGATGACATCGTCGATCGCTGGCGTCGCCAGGATCGTCTGCACCGTTAATAAAATGCCGGGCCGGCAGCGGGCAGTTGCCGGTCCGGGTTAGCGCCCGGGATCACAATAATAGCGGATAAAGCAGGCATGGTGATCCGCAGACCATGCAAGTGAAAGAAGGCAAGCTGATTAGCCGGCCTGTTCCTCTTCAATCAATTCATCATAGCCAAGCAGGTGCAATACCTGTTCCCTGGCTGCCATGCCGTCTTCGTAGCCAAGCTCCATCAACTCCTTGCAGTAAGGCGCATCAAACATCAGGTAACTCATTAACGGCCGGCCCTCACGCGTCAACGCACCGATCCCCTTGAGCAAGACGCGTACCGAGCGCGGAAAGTTATCAACATAACGCGCGACAATTTCACGGATATCAAGGCTTGGAGAAATGACCAGGTAATCGATCTGGCGCAGGGAGCTGTCTTTGTAGGTCACATACTTGTCTTTTGTTTCTGTAATGGTGTGGTTTACGCGTCGCATGCGCTCGATATCTGCATCCAGGCTGTCCATGAACAGGGTATCGAAGATATAGCCCGAGATCTGCCCGAATGTCGGAAAAGGTGTTTTTCGATCATCTTCATCCGGTGTATCCGGTTTCGGATTCCGAACGCCAATAATTAACAGACGGTTCGCACCCAGGTGTAATGCAGGACTCAGCGGTGCCGTCTGGCGCATTGAACCGTCACCGAAATATTCATTACGCAACTTGACTGCAGGAAACAGCACAGGAATCGCTGAAGACGCCATCAGGTGATTCAGCGTCAACTCGGTTGGCTGGCCAACACGGCGTGTACGCTTCCACGGCTTCAGCTGTTCCTTGCCCTGGTAATAGGTAACCGACAGCCCGCTGGTATAGCCCGATGCCGTGATGGAAACGGCATCCAGGTCACCGGAGTCGATCGCCTGCTGAATGCGCGCAAAACGAATATGACTTTCAAGCAGGCCGCGCAACGGCGAGTTATCCAGAATCGAGCGTGGTTGCCCCTTGCCAAGACCGCCTAGCAGAAAGGTAGTTGCCCAGCGAAATCCGCTTTTTATCGCCGTCCAGGCGTCCGTTTTGAATACCTTGCCGACATGAAAATTTGCCCAGATGCCGTAAAGCCGGTCTACACCCTCTCTAAAGCGACTTGCACTGCTTGCCAGCAGTACCGCGTTGAGCGCACCCGAGGAGGTACCACAAATCACCGGAAAGGGGTTTGGTGCGTCCTCCGGCAACATATCGCCAATCGCTTTCAGCACCCCTGCCTGATAGGCATTGCGTGCCCCGCCTCCCGGCAGTATCAGCCCAGTGACCGGTTTTTCTTGTTTCTTTTTGAAAGACAACCAGTACATCTTGCGGTTCACCGTTGCAGTAGGAAGACAAAAACAGGAACCTGAACAGACATAATTCCGGTTCTCCTCATGTTATCGGCCGGGCAGTCAATATATACAACATTCAGCAAGGCATGGGAAACCCGGAAAGTTAAACTGTTCCGGCCCCTGCTGCAGGCTTTCTGGATAGCCATTGATGTGGATCAAGGCCCGAAAATCCATTTCCCGATAGTCTTGAGCGTGACCTGTTCCAAATAAAAGAGAGCATACGCAATGAGCGCAGGAAAACTCTGTAAACGTAATGTAATCACCACCGGCAGGGATTGCACCATCCGGGAAGCGGCACATTTGATGAGAAAACATCATGTCGGCTGCCTGGTCATCACCGAGGAGAAGTCCGGCATAATCGAGCCCGTCGGCATCGTTACTGATCGTGACATTGTCATGGAAGTGATCGCTGAAGACCTTGACCTCAACGAAGTCAATGTCGGTGACATCATGAGCTATGCACTGCTGAAAGTACAGGAATCAGACAGCATTATAGAAACGGCGCAACGCATGCGTGCCCGCGGTGTGCGCCGCGTGCCGGTGGTCAGCGACAGCTGCGAGTTGCTTGGCATCATTGCGCTGGATGATATTCTTGAGCTACTCAGCGAAGAACTTTCCATGCTGGCCCGGCTGACGTCACGAGAAGCCGAGCAGGAGCATAAAAAACGCGCCTAGATTGTCGCAAAATTTACAGCTTGATATTGCCGGAGCAATAGTGCGCACAGCCGCAACTCAACTACACTTGGCTTATGGACAGTATGGACATAACCGCATCACTGGAAAACGCTGTAGCAGCAACCCGTTACTGGCACCGCCTTGATGACGGACGCGTCATGTGTGATGTCTGTCCACGCGCCTGCAAGCTGCATGAAGGCCAGCAGGGACTGTGTTTTGTGCGCGCCAACCGCAATGGAAAAATCGTCCTCACCAGTTACGGTCGCTCCAGCGGCTACTG
>CAJQPV010000067.1 GCA_905480305.1 uncultured Gammaproteobacteria bacterium
CGATGGTGGGCTCGACAAAGAACAACAAGAAGATGCGCAGAAGCGGGTGCGCGAGTGGGCATCGGCACACACTTTGCCGTTTCCGGATATTGCCGAGGACCAGCGCAGGAAGATTACCGACACCCTCGACTTCCCACCGGAGGGTTCGCCCGGTGCTGATGCGGGATAGATAATCACGGATAGCTGGTTACCTTCTGGATGTCCGATTGTTTGAAACAGGACGTTTGTTAGAGCCAGGCGAATGACGTGTTTAGTACAATGCTGCATCTGAGCTTGCGGTGAGTGCCGGGAATGTCGCTTTGTGCCCTTTAATGCCATTTCTGGTCCTCGGCCCACTGCTTCAAATGTCCGGTAGATGTCCTCAAATAACCTCAAATACAGACACACAGGCCAAACAGGCTGATTTTATTGGACAGTGTAAGTCGGATAAAAGTTTAGAATTACAATAGGATATGCGCATTCAGCCGGAACACTACGAATCCGGCGGTCGGAGGTTCGACTCCTTCCGGGCACGCCATTCAATGAAGGGTGCTTACCGAATCTCGGCAGGCCTTTTTTATTGCTTGGGTAGCAAGAGTGATGGATTTGATGACATTTTGTTAAATTTGTTTCCACAGTTTTACCTGGGTGTGTTGTTATAGGCAGTGTGCTGCATCTTGCAAAGTTATCATCAAGGTCATTGGGTCAAGGGGGGATTCGAGAAAACCATTGTGGGCATAGAATTTCTTTGCGTCTTCCGAGAGTGCATGGACAAGCAACGCTCTGACGCCTGCATGTTTCGATACCGACAGGGAGCGCAACAGCGCATCCTTTAACAGGCCTCGGCCCAGGCCTGTCTGTTGCCACTGTTGATCGACGGCGAGTCTTCCGAGCACCATGACCGGTATCGGGTTCGGCATGTTGCGGCGTATTTTTCCTGGGGCGTCGCGATGTTCGACGCTGCCAGTGGCCAGAGAGTAATAACCGACTACCTGCCTGTCCTGGCAAATGACGAAGGTGCGGGATGCACCGGAAACTTCATTCTTGAGCGCGTGGCGTCTGAGCCATTCGTCCAGTACCGGTATACCGCAAGCAAACGATTCAGTGTGGTGAGATGCTGTGATCGGCTCCGGTGTCGTTACTTCTCCCATGGTGCCTTGTCATTCAACAATTTGAGGAGAGCGGGGTTGTCTTTGACCGGCGCGTCGATGAGTGTCTCGAATGCCTGCCAGGCATTGTCATCTACCAAAAAGAGCCGTTGGTCGAGCAATACGTTTTCGGCCTCACGGCAGGCAGCCTCCAGCATGAAGTCCGAGCGATTTTTGTTGAGCATCGCTGCTGCCTTGTCGATCAGGTTGCGCTGCGTTGGGCGAGCACGGATATTTATCGGTGCTGCACGGTTCTGTGATTTTGCCATTGGGATAGCCTCCTGCTGTATATGCAATAAATATACATTATTGTATATCGATTATCTATACAATTTTTGAAGCGAGCGAGTCGGCGGGCAACATGGGAAGAAGTTCGACTGTGCTGGATTTGTGCTAACTTGAATTAACAATGAAGTGCAAGTGACTGATAACTCAAATACGGTATTGGCTGGGCAAGCACCGCAAGTGACTGATTAATAAAGCAAGTAAAATCATCTAGACTGGCTACAAACCAGACGGTCGGAGGTTCGAGCCGAGCGCCGCAGGGGTGAGGCGCAACGCGCCGAATAATCCTTCCGGGCGCGCCATTTTGCTCTTTAAATCAACCGACTATAGCTTTCTGCCTGGTCGGTTTTTTCGTGGCTGTCCAATAGGGTTAAAAACATCCATTTAATTTGGACAGGTGCTGTCATCGTATGCCTTTCCTGTGTGTACGACATTCGTAACCAAGTGGCTGACAAGGTTCCAAAAAATCGGGGTCAATGAGATCCGGGAGAGGGGTCGATAAAGTTGGCACGTCTGGGTGGCTATTCAACACAGATGGCCTCGATGGAATTTCCTCCTGCTAATAGATGGTCCCAGGCACGGTCGCAGCAGTTCTCAAACCACCGACCTGAAACCGAATAATCAGAAGCGAGCGGTTCAGACAGCCCTGCCTCGGCGGGGCTTTTCTTTGCTCGAAGAATCGAGGTCCGATTGTCCAATAGAACCAGCTTTCCCCGTAGTTACGTGGTACTGAAATAAACAGGAATCTGGTATTTGTGAACACCCGTCCAAATTGGCAATGTCAGGTACTAATTACGAATTCGCCACCCACACGTTCCATGGGAACATTAAGCGTGCTGCCTTTACTTCCTGCCCCATAACGCTATCTACCCCGGTCGATGTATACTGTCTCGTTTGTGTGTGGTTGAAAAACTTCAGGCCAATCATTCAGGCGGCAGTGGTTGGACTGATACCCGATCAAGCATAGATAAAGATCTATAGATATAAAAAATTTTATCGATTGGAATAAAAGGTTGATTATTTATAAACTTTTTCCACCCAAATGGCCGGAATCTCCGGTTGCGCGGTATTGACCAGGATCGATGAACCAGTCACTATAGCTCCGCTAAATCGAAGCAGCGATATGATAGAACTCAGAACCTATGTTTACATCGATTCGCTGCAGCCACAACTGGCCCAATACATGGCCTCGGTATCGCAGGGTTTTCCGCCAGTTCCGGGTGATGCCTGCCTCTGGGTTGAAGTGGCGCCGGGAATGGCGGTACATCGGATCACCGACATCGCGCTGAAAGCGTCGCAGGTCAAATTGACACAGCAAGTCGTGGAGCGTGCGTTTGGGTCTATGGTGATTCATAGTCAAGACCAGAGTGACGTGCAGGAGTCTGGCAGGGTTCTGCTGTCGAGTATCAACGCCCGGGCTGAAGATCGTGATGCATGTGAAATCGAGTGGCAGGAAATCATTCGCGGCATGACGTCTGATCACACCGTACTAATCAACCGCCAGCACCGGGGCGGTTCCATGATGATTCCCGGCGAGAGCATGTTTATCCTCGAGAGCCAGCCTGCGGGTTATATCACCTATGCCGCCAATCAGGCGGAAAAAGCCGCCAATATCACCCTGGTCGATGTGCGCGCCGTCGGTGCCTACGGTCGTCTCACCCTGTCCGGGCGCGAAGCCGATGTCGAAGAAGCTGCGGCCGCCGCCATCAGCGCCATTCAGCATCCAGCGTTGTGTTAGCCATGCATAGACAGGAACTGCTTCAATTGCTGAATAATCATTCCACCCGTTTCATGGACGAGGCCGGTTTTGTCGCGCGGGCACGTGCCTTTGTCGAGGCTAACGCAGACTGCTTTCATCGCGATCACTGGCCCGCGCACGTCACCGGTTCCGCCTGGGTGGTCAGTCCTGATCGTAGCCGTGTATTAATGATGCATCACCGCAAGCTGGGTCAATGGTTTCAGCCTGGTGGACATGCCGACGGGGATGCGGATATCCTGCGGGTCGCCTTGCGCGAGACCGCCGAGGAAACCGGACTCGAGACGCGGCAGGTGAGGCTGCTGCACATGGAGGTTTTCGATGTCGACGTGCATAGTATTGCCGCCAGTGAGCACGATCCCCGACATGAACATATCGATATTCGTTTCCTGGTTGAGATTGACGATAGTTTGCCGGTACCCGGAAATGACGAGTCTCACCAGGTACTGTGGGTGAGACTGAATGATGTGTCTGCCTATAACAACAACCGTTCAACCTGGCGCATGACTGAAAAGACCCGTCGAATGCGCAGTCATTTCCCATTGAGAAAAACCGCATGAAGCGCCGCGATTTGCTACCCTGCTTGCCCCCGTCATTGATGGTGACGACGGAAGTGCCGGGTGATCGCCACAACACATAGATAATAATAAATGAATATCGAAAAAAATATCGATTGGAACTGTTTACAGATCTACGACTATGATTTACCCAGGTCCTATAAGTCTCAAAGTGATTCACTGATCAGCACTTGAAATGATCAGCAATAGAAACAGGAGTTGAACATGGCCTCGAAAGCTTATGATGCAGGTGTAAAAGAATACCGCGACATGTACTGGACCCCGGACTATGTTCCGCTGGATACCGACTTGCTCGCATGTTTCAAATGTACCGGTCAGCCGGGTGTACCACGTGAAGAAGTTGCAGCTGCGGTAGCGGCTGAATCTTCCACCGGTACCTGGAGTACCGTTTGGTCGGAACTGTTGACCGACCTGGAGTACTACAAGGGGCGCGCTTACAGAATTGAAGACGTGCCCGGCGACAGCGAATCCTTCTATGCGTTCGTCGCATATCCGATAGACCTGTTTGAAGAAGGGTCTATCGTTAACGTGCTGACCTCGCTGGTTGGTAATGTGTTCGGCTTTAAGGCGCTCAAGCATCTGCGCCTGGAAGATATCCGTTTCCCAATTGCTTACATCAAGACCTGCGGCGGCCCGCCTGCCGGTATTCAGGTCGAGCGTGACCGTCTGAACAAGTACGGCCGCCCGATGCTGGGCGCGACCATCAAGCCCAAGCTGGGCCTGTCCGCCAAGAACTACGGCCGTGCCGTGTACGAATGTCTGCGCGGTGGACTTGACCTGACCAAGGATGACGAGAACGTCAACTCGCAGCCGTTCATGCGCTGGCGTGACCGTTTTGAATTTGTTGCCGAGGCCATCCAGAAGGCAGAACAGGAAACCGGCGAGCGCAAGGGGCATTACCTGAACGTTACCGCGGCGACCCCGGAAGACATGTACGAGCGCGCCGAGTTCGCCAAGGAGCTGGGCATGCCGATCATCATGCACGACTTCCTTACCGGTGGCTTCACCGCCAACACGGGTCTTGCCAACTGGTGTCGCAAGAACAGCATGTTGCTGCACATTCATCGCGCCATGCACGCGGTAATCGATCGTCATCCGAAGCACGGTATTCACTTCCGCGTACTGGCCAAGTGTCTGCGCCTGTCAGGTGGTGACCACCTGCACACCGGCACCGTGGTGGGCAAGCTGGAAGGCGACCGCAATTCGACCCTCGGCTTTGTCGACCAGCTGCGTGAGTCGTTCGTGCCGGAAGACCGCTCGCGTGGTGTGTTCTTCGACCAGGACTGGGGCTCTATGCCTGGCGTGTTTGCAGTCGCATCCGGTGGTATCCACGTCTGGCACATGCCGGCACTGGTCACCATCTTCGGCGACGACTCGGTGCTGCAGTTCGGTGGTGGTACCCAGGGTCATCCATGGGGCAATGCTGCCGGCGCTGCTGCCAATCGTGTCGCACTCGAGGCGTCGGTCAAGGCGCGCAACCAGGGTCGCGAGATCGAGAAAGAGGGTCGCGACATCCTCACCGAGGCAGCCAAGAGCAGCCCGGAACTGGCGATCGCACTCGAAACCTGGAAAGAGATCAAGTTCGAGTTCGAAACCGTTGACAAACTGGACGTCGGCTAAGCCGGTCGCATTCCATTCAACGCACAGTAAACAGATTCAACAGGAGACAAACCATGTCTGCAAGCCATGAAGTGGGTGATTTTCAAACTGCACAAACACTGGAGACCTTCGGTTTCCTGCCCAAGCTGACCCAGCAAGAGGTGTATGACCAGATCGAGTACCTGATAGCCAATGGCTGGACTCCGGCGATCGAGCATGAGCACCCGTCAGGCTCTGCTAACCATTACTGGACCATGTGGAAACTGCCGTTCTTCGGTGAACAGGACCTCAACGCGGTGGTTGCCGAGATCGACGCCTGCCACCGCGCCTACCCGGATCACCACGTGCGCCTGATCGGCTACGATAACTATGCCCAGACCCAGGGCGTGTGTTTCGTGGTCCACGAGGGGCGGACCTGATCGACGCGGTGTACACAAAGGCCGCGTGATCGCGGCCGCGGATAAAGGTTGATTGAAGCGGGGAAGACAATGGCAGCAACGGCAAATGCAAACAGTGGAAGAGCCCTGGCGTTGGCAAGGCGCAAGGCAATGTCCAGCGGCGGCAAGGCCGCACTCGGCAACCGGTCTGGTGCAAACACAGCGCCTGCTCCGGCTGCTACCGCGGCGCCGGCGCCGAGTTCGCATACATCGGTACGTGGCGGTGCGGTAGCCAGTGCTGGTAGCAGCGCGCGCAAGGCTTCGCTGGAGCGTCGCCGTGCCATGTCGACCCACGGCAAGCAGGCTGTAAGCACGGCGGACCGCGTTCGCGGACCCGAGACCAGGCCTGGCGCCAGGCACGTGGCGGCTACTGCCAGGCCGGACACGCAGGCCAAGGAGGGGTGCGGTTGTGGCTGTGGTGGCAAAGGTGATTGTGGCGACCAGGCGTCGGTCACGCCCCCCGCTGCCGCGGTGGCTCGTCCACGCATCCGACGACCCGCGCGCCCGGCGACTGCCCAGAACCCGAGCAGGGCGGCCGCACTGGCTCGCCGCCGTGCCCAGTCGTCGCGCGGCAAGGCCGGCATCAGCAGTGCCGGCATGTCCGAGGCACAGACGGCGCGTGCCGCCAATCCGCAATTGTCGGGCCGTGAACTGGCCAGGGCCTTGCGTGAGCAACGCAGTCGTCGCGGTTCCAGCGGGCAGAAGAAGTCCGCGCCGACCGGCCGTCGTCGCAAGGCGGCGGATGACAAGCCCGCTGCAGCAAAGGATGCGCCCTGGAAGGTCGGTGCCAGCGAGACCACTCATGGCCAGACGGTAACCGGCACCATGGTCGGGCGCAGTCACGGTGTCACCGGTGACGAACCCAGCACCTGCCGGGGTGTTACCGGAACGGAATATCTCGGTGCGGACATCTTCCGTGATTTCTGCCAGAGCGATCCGGGCTCGGCGCCGCGCAAAGTTAGCGTCACCTCTACCTCGCATGGTAACGCCGTCAGTGGAAATCGCGTCGGTCGAGGTAAAAATGTAACCGGTAATGAATCGGGAACCTGCAAGCGTGTGACCGGAGTCGAGTACATCAGCGCTGATCAGTCGCAGGCTTACTGCGGCGAGTTTCTCGCCAAATCGCCGCGTAAAGTGACGCGTACCGAAACCCGCAAGGGTAAGGCCATGACTGGCAACAATGTCGGACGCTCGGAGAAGGTTACCGGTGACGAGCCGGGGATGAATCGCCAATTGACCGGTACGCAGTACACGCAGCCCGAGGATGTCGGTGCGGCACCAGCGAAAGTTGGTACCAGTGCCACACTGCGCGGTGGCAATATTACCGGCACCATGGTTGGCCGCGGTCAGCGTATGACCGGCGATGAGCCGGGCAGTTGCCGCAACATCACCGGCAATGACTATGTCGGACAGGAGCAGTACAGCGAATTCTGCAGCACTGCGCCGGCTCCGACTGACCGCAAAGTCGGTGTGTCCGCGACCGGCAAGGGTTTGCCGGTGACCGGTACCATGACTGACCGCGAGAGTAAGGTGACTGGAAATGAACCTGGCACCTGCAAAGCGGTTACCGGCACACCTTATGCCGGTGCCGATTCGTACGGAAATTTCTGCCCGGCCGATGATGCAGCACAGGCGGGTATGCGCACCAGGCAGTCACGCGCTACACCGGGGATGCCAATGACCGGTATTCAGCCGGGCGTAGGTGGCAAGATGACCGGAGATCAAAAAGGCGTCTGCGAGCCGCTGACCGGGACTCCTTATGTCGGTGCCGACCAGTTCGCAGAGGCCTGTCCCGCGACACCGGCGGATAGTGCCAGCCCGGATTTTCCGCAGTCGCTGGAGCGTGCGCCCTGGCAACAGTTCAGTGTGTCAACGCCATCCGGGGGTGCGCAGGCTGCACTTGGATCCACCGGTGTTACCGGCAACAGTTACGAACAGGGTCTTATTACCGGTCCGTTCGGTATGGCACCCGGTAAAGTCACCGGTACAGAAGAGGCACGTTTCGGTCACAAGGAACTTCAGGCCGCTGATATGCGTCCGCAAGCCACCGAAGAGGTAGAGGGGCGTGTCAAGTCGCGAATCTCGGGTGAAGGTCAGGATGCCGGTCTGAAGATCACCGGTGACGACTGGGATCGTGGCAAAAACGTTACCGGTACCGAGGGGACTTCGGCGAGGCGACGCAATCCTACTATGCGTGCTGCGCAGGCTGCCACCATGCCGGTCGATTCGAAGCGTAATAAAGACCTGACGATTCCGATGAGCAAGGTAACTGGCGGCAGCGGCAACACCGAACAGGGTTCACTGGTGACCTATTCAGGAGGTGCCCGCGGTTGATTCCGTGGACGAATCGTCATGCTTAGCGCACGCAACAGGCATAACCGTCAGAAGTGGTCGAATCCGGCACCGGCACGGCTCGGTCGTCCGGGTGATCGCGCAGTTCGCTCGCCTGAGGTTGACAGCGTGCGGATCGCGAGTGCCAAACATGCAAGCATGCATCCTCTTGCCAACAACGGGGAAAATGCACAGCTGTATGCGTACGAAAGCAGTGTCAAGGCGGCCTTCGATGCAATCGTGCCGACTCTGAAAGAGGTGTCAGCCCTGCAGCATGAAGCGGAATTCGAAAAACAGGCGCAGCAGTTGGCACGCGCCCGGCTTGGCTTCGAACTGCCGGCGGCGTTGCTGGACGACGCCTGGGTGACGCAACTTGATATGCGCAGTCTGTTCGCCTGGTGTCTGTTCGAGACCTATCGGCGTTTTTGTGACGACGTGGTTACGCACGACCCGCTCGGCGATAAAAATGATGACGCGTTTCAGCAGTTCCTGCAGGAATGTGGTTTCCATACGCTGGATGTGTCGCCCTGCGCGGACGGGCGTCTGGCGCATGTGATCCGTTACGTGCTGCGCCTGCCGCACAAGGCGGTGCGGCGCCGTTCCTATGCGGGTGCCTTGTTCGACATCGACGACAGCCTTGGCAAGTGGGTAGAAACCGAGCTGCTGCGTTTCCGCGAGGGCAGGCCGAATACCGCTGATGAACCGACACGCTATCTGAAGGTAGTCGTATATCACTACAGTTCGATCGATCCGCAGCACCAGGGCTGTGCGGCGCATGGTTCCGATACCCGCAAGGCGGCAGAGGGTGGTCGCCAGCAGCTACTGGGTTTCCAGCAGGCGGTACAGAACACCCACTGCTGTGGCGCCTCGATCGAATGTCTGTTGATCGGTATGGATACGGATACCGATGGCATACGCATTCATTTGCCGGGCGACAACGGCGATATCGACCTGGAAAACCCGATTGACAGCCTGGAGGTTTACGACGCGACCGCGCGTATGAGTATCACCCGGGCGGAGGCGTGGATCGCGGCGCACATCGAAGAGAAGGGCGGCGCAAGCCTGGGGAACGGCATGGCGCGCTTTATTAGCTACCTGCTGACCAATAACCTGTCGCAGGTCGAGTACGTGCGCAGCTACTACGGCGGGCACTACAGTGATATCGGCCATGCCGAGCGCTTCATCGGTGCCGGCATAGGCTTCGAGGAGGTGCAGTTGCGCAACCTGACCTTTTTCGCCTACCTCAACACCGTGGAAGAGGCCGCCAGGGACCTGGATGTAGGTATCAGTATTTTTACCGGCCTGAATGTTGCGCACGGCCTGCCGGTGCCGATCGTGGTGCGCTATGACTACCACGGCAACGTGCCGGGTGCGCGTGAACGTGCCGAACAGCACTGCCAGCGCGTATCGGCTGCTCTGCAGAGCCGTTACCGTGATTTGAGCGAGCGCGGATTGCTGCACACCCTGCAGGTGGTGCGCGATATTAACGCCGCCGGGCGCATCGAGATTCTGGATTGTTCTGTGAAAATGGCTGCAGCGGCAGGAGCGCACTGATGAGAATCTGTCAGGTTGAAAAGCCACTGGTTGCAACCAACCGCATACCGGGACTGCAGCACCGCCACATGCAAGTGGTGCGCGACGGCAGTGCGTTGCTGGTAGCTGTCGACGCTGTCGGCTGCATTCCCGGCGACTGGGTGATCTGTGTGGGCAGTTCCGCTGCGCGCGAAGCCGCCGGCAGCAAGGAGTACCCGAGCGATCTGACTATCGTCGGCATTATTGATCACTGGGAGCCCGAAGAGGAACAAGGCTGATGGATATTCTGCAGGTCGAATCAGCGCTGGTATGTACGCGCCGCATCGACGGCTTGAAGCAGACCAGTCTACGTGTGTTACGCGATGCGGTCGGTCGCCGACATGTTGCAGTAGACCCGGTCGGTGCACGGCCAGGGAACTGGGTATTTACTTTGAGTGGTTCGGCCGCGCGTTATGCGATGGGTGATTACGGTGTTCTCACCGACCTGACTATCGGCGGCATTATTGATTACTGGGAGACTGGCAAGAATCAGCCAACCGGTACAGAGGCAAGAAGTAGTAACTCTTTTTAACGATTTTTTGAGTAACACTGGCGTATTAACAATACAGGAGACAGTAAGATGGCAAGCGATAACTATGGTATAGCTCTGGGTATGATCGAAACCCGTGGACTGGTGCCGGCGATTGAAGCGGCAGATGCGATGACCAAGGCAGCAGAGGTTCGTCTGATAGGCCGCGAGTTTGTCGGTGGTGGTTACGTAACCGTTCTGGTTCGTGGTGAGACCGGCGCCGTCAATGCCGCGGTGCGTGCTGGCGCGGATGCATGTGAACGCGTTGGTGACGGACTGGTTGCGGCACATATCATTGCCCGTCCTCACCGTGAGGTGGAGCCGGTACTGCCCACAGGTGGTGCCGATTCTGCAGCCGCTGCCTGATCGCAGCGGCCTTGCAACTAACTGAACTGATAGCAGGAGATAGAGACCATGGCCAACGAAAAGTATGGTATTGCACTGGGCATGATAGAGACACGCGGATTGGTGCCGGCCATTGAGGCGGCGGATGCGATGACCAAGGCTGCGGAGGTACGGCTGATCGGACGCGAGTTCGTGGGAGGTGGCTATGTCACCATCCTCGTGCGCGGCGAAACCGGCGCTGTCAATGCGGCTGTGCGTGCCGGCGCGGATGCTTGTGAGCGAGTTGGCGATGGGCTGGTGGCGGCGCATATCATTGCCCGTCCTCATCTCGAAGTGGAGGCTGTGCTCAGCGATGCAAACGGCAATCGTCCGTCACGTAGTTGAATGTACAGTCTGATTGATTGACATGTCGTCATGCTGCCTGTAAACGTTGATCAGCGCGTTCTCGGTTACCTCGGCAGGGCTTTGAGTCTGGAGCTCTCCGCGGTGCAGCTCTACAGCACCCAGGCAAAACTTGTTGAAGCCTGGGGGCTGGCCGAGGTGGCCGGGAAGCTAAGCGCCGAAGCAGGCGAGGAACTGGCGCACGCCGAACGTATCATCAGTCGCATGCTCGCGCTTGGTGTTGCACCGAATGCATCACAGTTGAGACCGGTGCATTTGGGGCGTAACCTGCAGGAATTATTGCAGGCAAACCATGCATTCGAATCCGAAGTGGTACGCTTGTATGAGGGCGCAGCGAGACATAGTGCCAGCGTTGGTGACCATGACAGCAGGCTGTTTTTCGAAGCCCTTTATGCCGAGGAAAAAAAGCATGCACGGCATATGCAGGATTGGTTGCGAGAGTTACAAGATGTCGATACCGCAGTTTCCACTTGAACATTGGTCAGCTTAGGAGAATAGCAATGAGTCAACAGTGGCAAGAACGTGCCCGGCCCGAGCGATTGGAACGGCGTTACCAGTTTGTGGATTACGCCAGTTTACGTGATTTTCTGGAACGGGCAGCAGAGCTGTCGGAGCGTGAGGGTTTGTATCCTGATATGGGGTTTGGCAAAGATTACGTCAACATGACGATTCATGGCGACGATGATGACAATACGCTTGGGGATCAGCAGCGTCGCCTGGCGCAGAAGCTGGATGCCCTCGCTATGCAAGAAGCCGGCTGAGGTTGATGTAATGCCCGTCATTGCTTTGGTGGGCAACAAGGGCGGTGCTGGCAAAACCACGCTGGCTGTTAACCTTGCAGCAGGCCTGGCGCGACACCACAGTGTGGCGGTGATTGACGCTGATCCACAGGGTTCGGCACTGCAGTGGCGTGCGATTTCTGACGATGCATCGGCGCCGCCTGTTGCTGTGGCTGAGGCAGACCTGCAACGCCAGGCGATTACACTTTTGCAGGATTATCATTGCGTGGTGATCGACTGTCCTCCCTCCGTGCACGCACCCCAGACCGGCGCGGTGCTGGGCTTTGGGGACCTGGCCCTGATCCCCGTGCAGCCCTCACCCATGGATTTATGGGCAAGTGTGCACATTGAACAGTCGGTTGAGGAAGCACATAAACTCAACCCATCACTGCGGACACTGCTGGTTATCAACCAGCTGGAGCCGCGCACCACACTTTCGCGTCTCGTCCGTGACGCGCTGTCAGAGATTGCCTTTCCGGTGGCAGCTACCGCAGTAAGGCGTCGTGTCGTCTATCGCAACAGCGCACTGCAAGGCAAGAGCGTATTTGACATGGGGCGCCGTGGTGCGGATGCCGCGGCAGAGATCGATCAATTGATCCAGGAGGTTACGACAACATGAGCACTACAGACAAAACCCGACAGCAGCTGGTGGATTCTATGCGCAAAACCAAGACCGCCGCGGCCAGCAAAACGGCGGGCAGGAGCAAGGCGCCGCGGCCGGCGAGTCGAACCGTGAAGAGTGCGAAAAAAACAGCAGCGACCGCGGCGGGAAAACCTTCCGCTAAAGTTGCAGGAGTATCACCTGCGGGAACGCAGGATTCGTACCAGATGGGTGGCCGGGTGTGGCCGGATTGAACCACTGGGTACATATAATAAACTATCTTAAATATAAAAAAGTCGATTAGAATAAATGGCTTTATATGAACATAATCAAGCTGTAGCTGATTCAGGCATTGCTGGAAGACCAGCGCTTCACCAGCCTGATCAGGACAGTGGTATGTGTATTTCTCGACCCTGCTGAGCGGAGTTGCAGGCCGGGTTAAAAAAGCGTACGGATACACTTGAGGACACTCCGGCCGAGACAGTTTGTCGCCGGGGTGCCAGTGGTTACACGATCGTTCAGGCGCGAGGTGCCGGCGCCAGCGGTGAAGTTTCGGCTGAGCTGGATGTGATACCAGTATAAAATTCCACGTGATTGTCCCCGCGGGCCGCATGTTCGGTATGCTCGACGATCGGGAGGACCTGTTGCGGGCAGGGGAGCATATTACTGCTTTCGTTTCGGATGTAGCTGTTCCGGGACCGGAAAAATTTGTGAAACCCCTGGTCGCGTCTGAAACGCAGTGAGACGGATTGTTGTACATCCAGCCGTACACTTCGTGACAGACATATCCTGCACTGCAGGTCAATATAAGGTGATGCGGATGGCTTCCCCGGACGACAACGAATACACGCCACCGGCGGCCATGCCGGATTACCTGATACGGCACATGACTTTGCGCCAGTTACAGGTGTTTGAGGCCATTGTCAGGCTCGGCAGTTTTACGCGTGCGGCGGAGGAATTGTTCCTGACCCAGCCAACCGTGTCCATGCAGATCAAGAAGCTGACCGATACCCTGGGTTTGCCATTGTTCGAACACGTCGGGCGTAATGTCGAACCGACAGAGGCCGGTCTGGCACTTTATAAGTCCAGTCGTGAGTTGTTCGAAACGCTGTCAAACCTGGAGATGACGGTTGCCGATCTCAAGGGTCTTAAGGTCGGACGCTTGCGTATGAGCGTAATCACCATGGCGAAATACCTGGCGCCTGAAATTCTGGGTGAATTCAGTCGTCTTTATCCAGGAATCGATCTTGCACTCAAGGTTACCAATCGTGAACGTATCATCGAACGTATGCATGGGAATGAGGACGACCTGTATATCACGGGCCAGGTACCCGAAGACGATTTTGCTGTCGAGGCGTTCCCTTTCGCGCCGAATCCACTGGTCGTCATGGCGCCGCGCGATCACGCTTTGGTAGGCAAGAAAAACATTTCACTGTCCGAGATTACCGAGCAACCGTTTATCATGCGTGAGCCCGGATCAGGTATCAGGGATGCCACGCTGCGGCTGTTCGCTGCCGAGGGTTTGCGGCCGCGGGTGCGTATGGAACTTGGCAGCAACGAAGCGATCAAGCATGCTATCGTCGGTGGGCTCGGGCTGTCGGTGCTTTCACTGCATACCCTGGCTCTTGAAGGTGCTGATGGACCCGTTGCTATCCTGGACGTCGAACAATTCCCGATTCACCGACAGTGGTATATCGTATACCCTAAAGGTAAAGAGTTATCCCTGGTAGCCCGTACCTTCCTTGATTTCGCCATTGCCAGCGAAGCCCGCATCCGTGAACGCATGTTGTCGATGTGGCCGCTGTTGATGCAACAGCCAAAAACCCGTAAAAAAGCGGCTGCCCGCAAGAAAAAGGCAGCGAAGAAATAAGCATCTTCCGGTGTTCTTATCAACGCAAGGCTATAGCACCTATTGCCAGAAACAATTATTCATCGAACCCGGCAGCCCCCATAATCAAATGCATGTAAGAGTCGTCATTGACGGCTCGCGAGGCAGGTGTTGGAAGCAATGCGGATAAATACAATCTTCAATGAAATAAGCTTGCGTAATCCGCGCGGCGATATATTCGGGGGCATAACCGCAGCAGTAATCGCCTTGCCGATGGCGCTGGCCTTCGGGGTTGCTTCCGGTGCCGGCGCTGAAGCCGGACTGTACGGGGCTATTCTGGTTGGGCTGTTTGCTGCACTGTTTGGTGGATCACCGACGCTGATCTCCGAACCCACTGGACCGATGACGGTTGTATTCACTGCGGTCATTGCCAAACTTATCGCGTCAGATCCCGTTAACGGCACCGCTATGGCATTCACTGTGGTGGTGATGGCCGGTATATTTCAGATTCTGTTTGGCATTTTGCGCCTGGGCAAGTATGTAACCCTGATGCCCTACACAGTGGTATCCGGTTTCATGTCGGGTATCGGAATCATACTCATCATTCTGCAGGTCGGGCCACTGCTGGGCCAGGCATCGCCGGCTGGGGGTGTGATCGCTACGCTGAATAATCTGCCCGGGTTATTGGCCGGTATGCGTATGCAGGAGACGGTGCTGGCCCTGATGACGGTCGCCATCCTGTTTTTTGTACCCGCCAGACTGAAACGTTATTTGCCGCCACAGTTGCTTGCCCTGGTGGTGGTTACTTTGGCATCTATTGCGGTGCTGGGTAATGCGGATATTCGTCGCATCGGCGAAATTTCAACCGCGTTGCCGGAACTGCGAATGCCGATGTTCAGTGTGGAGCAGTGGCGGGTGATGCTGCTTAATGCCATGGTCCTGGGCATGCTTGGTTGCATCGATGCACTACTGACTTCTGTAATCGCCGACAGTCTTACCCGCACTCAGCATAACTCGGACAAGGAGTTGATTGGTCAGGGCATCGGAAATGTCATGTCGGGCCTGTTCGGTGGCCTGCCCGGTGCAGGTGCGACCATGGGGACCGTGGTGAATATCCAGGCCGGCGCGCGCACGGCGCTATCCGGGCTGATAAGGGCCGGCATACTGCTGGTCGTGGTAATGTGGGCGGGCGGGCTTACAGCGGTGATACCACTGGCCGTGCTTGCCGGTATTGCACTCAAAGTCGGTATCGATATTATCGACTGGGGTTTTCTCAAAAGAGCCCATCGTCTCTCTGGAAAAGGTGCGCTTATCACCTACGGCGTAATTGCGCTAACCGTGTTCGTGGATCTTATAGCGGCTGTGGGCATAGGTCTGTTTGTCGCGAACGTTATGACGGTCACGCGGCTGTCCGAGTTGCAGGCAGACGATGTCAAGGCGGTGACTAATCCAGGGGAAACAGATCTGACACTGACGCCGGACGAACGTAAAATCCTGTCCGCCGCTGCTGGCAGAGTTTTGTTGTTGTATTTGCGCGGCACCATGATTTTCGGCACCTCGCGTGTCATCAGTCGCAAGAACTCCGAGGTTAAAGATATCGAGACTCTTATTGTCGACGTCAGAGACGTGGACCACCTGGGCGTGTCGGCGGCACTGGCTATCGAGGAGGCGATTTTGGACATGATTAATGCCGGGCGTTCCGTGTACCTGGTTGCCGCGTCGGGGCAACCTCGGCAACGACTGGAGAACATGGGAATCCTGCAACGATTGCCGAAGCAGAACGTGGTCGAAGACCGGTTGGCTGCGCTGGAACATTCGGTACATGGGGAGAGACCGCCGGTTCCGGCGGCCGCCCTGCCAACAGACGACATTCATAGTATTGGATAAGTGCGAGAATTCGGCTTGAGAATTTATTGATATCTTGTTGGACATTGCTCTGACCCATCAGAGCAGAGTTATAAAAATACCGGGAGCAAACCCTTGTTCCGGATACGGGAGGAGAGGCATTATGCAGTAAGGCCATGGTTGATCATCAGTCATGAAGTTGCCTTACTTTTCCGAGCTCCAGAGGCATATAGAAAATACCTTGTCGGATCACTGGATTCTGTATGTCGAGCATGCCGGGGAGGTTAATCTTTTGCGGACACAATGGCAGCAATAGGGGAATGCGCTTTATTGCGTCAAGCAAGCCCTGTAATCGACAGCATTCAGGCATGCCGGGCGAGATATCCGACGCACAACATTCGACTCTATGCGGAAAAGATCAGCCCGCGCACGCGATTTATTTACCCGGTGTATCGCCAGTTTGTGGTGTATCGCGCCGAAAATAAAACATCTCCGCGGTCAGGCTGGCACCAATTGGCTGTGGTGTAATGCCATTGAAAGCCGTCTCTCCCATGGTGTCGAAAAACTCTTGCGCTGGTGAATAGACTCTCGCCGTTGCAGGCAGCTGGTATAAACTGCGGCAATGTGAATTCCACTGGAATTGGCCGGGGTCAGCGAGGCAGATTTTGCTTTTTCCGGACATCTCTGCAGGAATGGTATCTCGATTGCAGTCTGCGCGCGGTGCGAATTGTAATGCTCGCGAAAATCAGCCAGCTTTCGCTGTGACTCTTTAACAGGATGGGCTCGCAGCAGAACAGGTCAACGCTCCAGAGGCTGTCCTGCGTGTGTCCGAGAACGGTCAGCCACAATGTACCACCAGCGGGAACTGGCCGGTAATGGGTAGCAAGAACACGTCGTACGACAGACACGCTGCCAGCCGTTAAATTCAATCTGCTTCTGGCTACCAGTCATCCTTGCACGGAAACGCAGCTTGCGTTGCCTTGATTACCAGGCTGGGAGCGAACAGGCCCAGCTGCTCCGGGTGGTCGCGCAGATACATGATAGTGATGTTTATTATCTGCCTTTTGGTTACATCGGGAGGTATGCAAAACAGTGTGTGACTCGTATCTATCACCCCTCCGATGTAGCCAGCGCAGAAACTGTCGGGAGCGGCTATACAGTGCTGCATCAGATCGTTTCCGGTTGTCAGTCTGGCCTGGACAGTTCCAAACATTGAAACTGTGAGGACTGCGGCGATCATAAGATTCATTTTGGTCATAAGTATTAATCATCCATTCACGGGTTTTTGGTGAAACTCCCCTGAGTAAAGCCGCAAGAACCCTGGCAACATGTCGATTATCTTAATATCCGAGACCTGACTTCCAGGAGTCGCCAGCGGTTTCTGGAAATGCTGTTTTAGCCGGGAACAACCAGCCGGTGCTCATTAATGGCGTTGTTTGCAAGGGAGTGATTTCATGTCTTTCTATAACAGTCCCGTGTCCTGCAGGGCCTCGTTACCGTAGCTTCGGAAAAACCATGGATACGGTGCTGACCGATAAACAGGATTGGCACGCCCCTGCCATTGACCTCCTTGTAAAGTCTCGCTCCGATGGCATTGGTTTCCATATCATATTCACAATAGTTGATATTGTTTTTGTCGAGAAAGCGAATCGCGTCCTTGCAGGCGGGGCACCAGGCAGCACCGAGCATCAAGACGTCCGGCGCGCCTTCCATATTCAACGAACCAGCCTTGTTGCCCTGTTGGCCGGGTACAGGCACCTTGTCCTCGCAATAGGTATGCTCGACAGACATGCGCTGTGCCTGAACAATGATAAGCAGGATGACCGCTGCAAATATGGCAAGCCCTGGCAGGGGTTTTCGTGCTGGCTTGCTGGCTTTCGTTGTCATCTTGTTTGTCCGGATTTAAAGCGGAACCTGCTTATTTAGACGTGGTGTCATGTTTTGTCTCCAGGTG
>CAJQPV010000068.1 GCA_905480305.1 uncultured Gammaproteobacteria bacterium
GCCCTTGTAGCGATCGCCGTAATCGCCGTAGTAATTGTAACCCTTGCCTTTATAATGACGCTGCCAGGGATACCATCTGTTATATCTGGTGGAGCGATGACGATAGAACCGCTTGCTACCGCCGCGATAATTACGCATGTCACGAGAACCACCTGAGTAACGCACGGCCTGGAAACCTGATGTGTCAGCCATGCTCGGTGCAGCGGATAACAGCAGCGTACTTGAAATAAACACTATTCCTGCCGAACTCAAAAATAGACTGTGTAGCGTGAACATTTCTCTTTTCCTGTAAAAGCAGGGTGGGTCAAATAAAATAAAAGTGCCATCGAGTATAAACCCAAAACATGCCAGTGCCTGTTATCAATGAACAGTGACACCGCGTGAAACCCTGTTTCCCATGTGTTTTTTCACGCGTAAACAAAACCCTGTCGAGGTATCGCCAGACGCTGACGGCGCGGAGATCTGCGTTCCACATATATGAATTGCACGGATACGTGGCAGCTGCCTGCGCAGGAATATTGCCGGGGTGTGTTGTATGACATCAGCAGCAGTGTTGCTGTGCAAAAGCTATAAACCATGCAGGTTATAGTCGATTGGCAACATAAGTAACGTTGCCCGGGCTCAATATCTAAGGTATCTGCAGACGATACCAACACCGATATATCAGTGAAATATATCAGTGAAATATATCAGAAGAATGATGGCTACTTGCCATCTGCTTCTGTCGTCGTAACAGCGGCAGTGTATTGCCAGTCGGACAACTTGATTATTTGTAACGGCCCTAGAAGTAGTAGGCAACCAGGTAGACCCCGAGCAGGATAACGACCCACAGCACCATGCTGCCGGTGGCCCAGGTACGGGCAAGGATTCCACGGGGGCCGTGGTACAGGAACAGCGTGCCAAACAGGTGTCCCAGGTGTCTCAGGAAATCAGTGCGTCTGTGTGTATGCCAGCGGCTCAGTACCTGTGTTAACCCGTTGATGGCGCGCGGGCCCAGCCAGCGGTAGAACCAGTCCCAGTCGAGTGTGATGGTGAGCGTGCGCTTCATGTACGGCAGCATGATGAAAAAGGCGAGGCCCGAGAATAGCAGTAGCTGTAGTATTTCGATGACGTGCGCACGCGTGTAGGGAACGTAATCAACGGGGAAGGGCAGGATGGCGTAGAGCGGCGCCGGCCATATGCCGATCGCAATGCAAATAAAGGCGCACAGGATCATGGCCAGTCGCATATTCAGCGGAGGATCCGGGGGACGCAGGCCGGAGTCTTTCTGAAAGAAGATAAACCACGGGAATTTGATGCCCGCATGCAGAAATACGCCGGCAGAGCCCGCGGTCAGCAGGAACCAGGCCATGGCCATGGTTTCATCTGCTGCTGCCTGTGAGATCATCGATTTACTGATGAAGCCCGAGGTGAGCGGGAACGCAGATATAGACAGGGCACCGATTATTCCGCAGGCCGTCGTCAGGGGCATGCTCCGGAAAAGACCGCCAAGCTCGGTGCATTTGCGCTTGCCCGTCATATAAAGGACCGAGCCTGCCGACATCAGCAGCAGGGCCTTGTAGATAATATGGGCAAAGGCGTGTGCGGCAGCGCCGTTCATGGACAACTCGGTACCAATACCGATGCCACAAATCATAAAACCTACCTGGTTCACGATGCTGTAGGCCAGAATGCGGCGCATATCATTCTCCAGCAAGGCGTACACGATACCGTAGAAGATCATATACAGGCCGACAAAGATGAGGATATCGGCACCGGGAAATCCGCGCAGGAGCACGTAGACAGCGGTCTTGGTGGTGAAGGCGGAAAGAAACACCATGCCGGTCGGAGATGCCTCGGGATAGGCATCCGGCAACCATGCAGAAAGCGGTGGTGCGCCGGCATTCAACAGAAAACCGGCGAGCATCAGCCAGTGTGAGGGGCTGTCCAGTGCCATGCTTGTGAACGTCACTGAGCCGGTGTCGGCAATATGGCCAATGACACCGACCATCAGTATCACGCCACCGAGGAGATGTATCACAAGATAGCGCATGCCTGCATGGTAGGACTGGTCAGTCATGGCAGACCATAGCAGCAGGGCCGAGGACAGCGCCAGCAGCTCCCAGAAGGCCACCAGGGTAATCAGGTCGCCCGCAAAGGTGACGCCAACCGCACTGCCCGCGCTGACAAGAGCCGCCACGAGTTCGAGAGTGCGTGCACGGTTGAGGGCGAACAGTCCGCCGGCGAAGGCCATGATTGCGAAGACCGTTCCGAACAAACGGCTCAACCTGTCTCCGCTGACGGGTTCCAGTTGATACTCGAGGAAGGTGAACCGCAGACTGACGCCATCCGGGATCTGCCATATCAGGGCGAGTGTCAGCAGTGGCAGCCCCAGCACCAGGGCGGCCCGAATCCTCAAGCCAAGCAGTGGCAGTAACAGGGCACCAAGAATCAGCGGCAGGCCTGGTGGAATGGCGCTAATCCCGGTCATAGTAATTTTCCTTGCGTTGCAGCAGTCGGCCGAGCAGCTTGGCGACGATGACCATGCAGATACACGTCAAGAAGCCGTACCACGCATAAAAGGCGAAGCTGCCGTCGATCCGGAACCAGCCGTGCACCTCTGTGGTGAGACTCGCGAGGATCGTTAGTGCCAGTACAAACAGGAAGATGACCCACAACAAACGGATGGTCCCGGGACGCACAAGCCAGTGCTGCTTCATTTGCTTTCTCCGGCCAGTTGCAATACCAGATCGAGGGGCAGGTCCGGAAAGAAGAACAATACTATTGTGCCCAGTGCCGTCACGGTGATTGCCAGCAGGATCGCAACTGGTGCCTCCCCATGTGTATCTTTAAGTCCGTGTTCCATGTTGCCCTTTGGCGAGCGGAAGAAGGCAGTATAAACAATGGGGAGGAAGTAAGCGGCGTTGAGCAGTGTGCTGATAATAATCACGCCAACGGCAAACATCTGTTGGGCATCGATGGCGCCGAGCAGAATATACCATTTGCTGATAAAGCCG
Source organism: uncultured Gammaproteobacteria bacterium (assembly GCA_905480305.1). GTDB lineage: Bacteria > Pseudomonadota > Gammaproteobacteria > UBA9214 > UBA9214 > UBA9214. The sequence continues at coordinate 2,997 of CAJQPV010000068.1, forward strand.
GCCGTTGGTGGTAAGCCGATCATCGACAGTGCGCCGATGGTAAAAGCCGCCATGGTCCAGGGCATGCGCCGCCCGATACCGTTCATTTCACTGATGCGGGTCTTGTGCGTGGTTACGATGATGGCACCCGCGCAGAAGAACAGCGTGATTTTGGCAAAGGCGTGCATGACAATATGCAGACCGCCACCGACGATGCCGAGTGGCGTGATTAGCAGGGCGCAAAGTACGATATAGGACAGCTGGCTAATAGTAGACCAGGCCAGCAGCAGCTTGAGGTTGTCCTGCCGCAGCGCAACCAGTGAGGCCAGCAGTATGGTTGCGACGGCCACATAGGTCAGCCACTGGGTGGCCGGGACCTGTGCCAGGAAATCGATGCCGAAGATGTAGATGGCGACCTTGAGTACGGTAAAAACACCGGCCTTCACCACGGCGACAGCGTGCAGCAGGGCGCTCACCGGTGTCGGAGCCACCATGGCAGCGGGCAGCCACAGGTGAAACGGTATAACGGCCGCCTTGCCGATGCCGAAAATGAACAGTACCAGCAGCAGGCTGGCAACGCCGGGTGTCACTGTACCCTCGAGGATGCCTCCGGCACGGAAGTCGAGGGTGCCGGTGAGTGACCAGGTCCAGACGATTGCCAGCAACAGCAGGATAATGGAGGAACCCAGCAGGTAACCGAGGTACATGCGACCGCCTTCACGGGCGTTATCGCCGCCGGCATGGGTTACCAGCGGATAGGTCGACAGGGTTAGCAGTTCATAGAAAATAAACAGCGTAAACAGGTTGCCGGCAAATGCGATACCCATGACGCTGCCAAGTGCCACGGCAAAATAACTGTAGAAAGAAGTCTGGCGCGACTCATGGTGGCTGCGCATGTAGCCGATCGAGTACACCGACGTCACCAGCCACAGGAAACTGGCCAACAGGGCAAACAGCATGCCCAGTGGTTCTATCTCGAAGCCGATTTTCAGTCCGGGAATGGGTTCTGCGATATTGATGGCCGGCCGTGTTCCCTGCAGGACCAAATGGTGCAGTGACAACACCAGCAGGAACAGGCCCCCGGAGGTCAGCAGCGTGACAGCCTCGCGCGGATTGGGCCAGCGGTGCAAGGCCGTGATCAGTGCCGGTGCCAGCAGCGGCAGGGCGATGCAGGCCAGTAGTGTTATTTCGGGACTCATGCGGCGCTGGCTTGCACGGGTTTCACTGCAGCGCCTGTCCGATCAGGGTATCGGCAGCCTGCTGTGCCATAGAGAAAATCAGGCTGGCATCAATGCCCACATAAAGGTTGACGCCGATGAGTAGCCAGACGGGTATCAGCATGCTGGCAGGCGCCTCTTTTACCTTGTGCATGGCAGCGCCGGGCACATTGAAATAGGCGGCTTCCACCACGCGCCAGATATAGATCAATGCCAGCAGCGAACTGACCAGTACCAGTACTGCCAGTGGCCAGTAGCCGGCTGCGAGCACCGCACTGACGAGATACCATTTGCTGATAAACCCGGCCGTCAGCGGCATACCGATCAGGCTCAGGCCGCCAGCCACGAATGCTGCCATGGTCCAGGGCATATGCCGCGCGAGCCCGTGCATGTCTTTCAGGGTCACCGAACCCAGGCGCAGAAAAACGCAGCCCAGTGCAAGGAACAGCGCACCCTTGATCAAGGCATGGTTAACCAGGTAGATTATGCCCGCGGTTACACCTGCCGTGGAGGCCAGGCTGATGCCGAGAATGGTGTAGCCGATCTGCGCCACACTGGAGTAGGCCAGCATACGTTTGACGTTGTTCTCGAAAACAGCAACCAGCGAGGCAACCAGTATGGCGGCAAAGGCCAGCAACATGAGGATTTCGCCGACATGCATGGCGGTAAAGGAGAACTCGCTGCCGAAGACGGTGAAGAACAAGCGCAGCAGTACATACACGCCTGCCTTGGTTGCTGTGGCGGCCATGAACGCCGATACCACTGAAGGCGCGAAAGTGTAGGCGTTCGGCAGCCAGATATGCAGCGGGAACAACGCCAGCTTGATGCTGACGCCTACGGTCACAAAGGCGAATGCCACCCGGATGGTGCGGGTATCGGTGACTTCAGGCAGGCGTTGTGCAAGGTCCGTCATATTGAGTGTGCCGGTCATCATGTACAGCAGGCCGACACCAATCAGAATAAAGGTGGCGCCGATGGTTCCCATGACCAGGTACTGGAAGGCAGCCGTCAGTGCGCGGCGTGTCGAGCCGAGGCTGATAAGCACATAGGAAGACAGCGAGGATATTTCCAGGAACACGAACAGGTTGAAGGCGTCACCGGTGACCACGATGCCCAGCAGCCCGGTCAGGCACAGCAGGTAGCTGGTGTAGAACAGCGTTATGTGTTTGCGTGCTATCTCATGCCGGATACTGCGTCGGGCATACGGCATTATCACGGCGCCGATAGCGGCAATTAACAGGATCATCAGGGCGCCTGCCATATCGATCCGGTACTCGATCCCCCAGGGGGTTGCCCAGGCGCCGATGGCATAGGAAATGGTTCCTTCTGCATAGACGCGCTGTGCCAGCATGACCGCGACCGCCAGTACCATTGTGCTGACGAGGGTAGCCCATGCCCAGGCATGTCGGGGATTACGTAACAGCAGGCATAGCGGGGCGGAGACCAGCGGGATGACGACCTGCAGTGCGGGAAGGTTGGCTAACAGCACGCGGGAGGCCTCAGTCTTGCTCGTCCTGGACGTGGATCTCGTCCTCGTTGGTGGTGCCGTAGGCTTCCATGATACGCACTATCAGGGCGAGTCCGAGTGCGGTGGTGGCGAGGCTGACAACGATTGCCGTGAGTATCAGTACATGTGGCAACGGGTTGGAATACACGCTGATACCCTCTGCTATGATCGGTGCGGTGCCACCCTCGATCTTTGCCATACTGATGAAGAGGATAAACACCGATGTCTGGAAGATGAACAGACCGATGACTTTTTTGATCAGGTTGGGTCGTGCGATGACAATATAGAAACCGGTCATCATCAGGACAATAACGATCCAGTAATTATAGTGTCCCAACAGGTTGGACATCAGCTGTCTCCGGAATTCTGCCGGCTGACGAAGCCGAAGTAGATGATGAGCATGACGGCGGCAACGGTTATGCCGACAGCGAGTTCAATGAGCAGGATACCCAGGTGTTGCCCGGTTACCGGGTCATCTGCCAGTACGCGGTATTCAAGAAATTTACCGCCCAGTAACATACCCTCGATACCGACTGCTGCATAAATCAGTACGCCGGCTGCCGCCAGGCTGTGTAACAGCCGCTGCGGTATCAGTCGCTGTGCATTGCCCAGTCCGAAGGCCAGTGCATAGAGGATAAACCCGGTCGCAAAGATCACCCCCGCCTGAAAGCCGCCGCCGGGGCCATAATCTCCATGAAACAGTATATAAAGTGCAAACAGCAGTATCAATGGCAGGAACAGTTTGGCAATGACGCGCAGTACCACGATTTTTTTGATCCTGGGGGGCTGTATATTTTGCCTGCGGGTGTGGTAACCAAGCAGCGCCAGTACGCCGATACCGGCGGTGAAAATAACCGTTACTTCGCCGAGTGTGTCGTAGCCGCGATAA